>NZ_BAAAUG010000181.1:0-396 GCF_039533825.1 Streptomyces rectiviolaceus | reverse complement strand
ACGCCCCCGCCGAGGGAGCCGCCGAGGGTGTGGGACTGCGACTGTCCCGGAGCCGCGGGCTGCTGCCCCGGCGCCGGTGCCGGCGCCTGCTCGGGCAGCGGGCCGGGGGCGGGCTGCGGGGCTTCCGTGGAGGGAGCGGAGGCCTGACCCTGGGCCGCTGCCTGCGGCGGCTGAGGAGTCTGAGGAGCCTGAGGAGCTTGCTGGGCCGGAGGCGTCTGCGGGGACAGCGGAGGCTGCGTCGCCTGCGGGCTCTGCGGATTCTGGGGTGCGGGTGCGGCCGCCGGGGCTTGGCCCTGCCGCAGCCCGAGTCGGCGCTGCTGCTGCTCGGCGATCTGCTGGCCGAACGGCACGCCCTGCCCGAGCGTACGCACGCTGATCGCGCGCCCCTGCGTCGAG
>NZ_BAAAUG010000180.1:0-1474 GCF_039533825.1 Streptomyces rectiviolaceus | reverse complement strand
TCATCACGGTCAAGCCGAACTCGGCCGCCGTGGAAGCCGCCCCGGCCGCGGGCACCGTCGAGGCCCTCACCGTCTCCTTCTCGGAGCAGGCCACCGGCACCAAGGTCGTTGCGCGCACCCCGCGTGAGTCGACCGGCCGCCCCGAGCTGACCGAGGCCGCCATCGTGGTCTCCGGCGGCCGTGGCGTGAACGGCGCGGAGAACTTCCACCTCATCGAGTCCCTGGCCGACTCGCTGGGCGCGGCCGTGGGTGCCTCGCGTGCCGCGGTGGACGCGGGCTGGTACCCGCACTCCAACCAGGTCGGCCAGACCGGCAAGTCCGTCTCCCCGCAGCTGTACATCGCCTCGGGCATCTCGGGTGCGATCCAGCACCGGGCGGGCATGCAGACCTCCAAGACGATCGTGGCGATCAACAAGGACGCCGAGGCCCCGATCTTCGACCTGGTCGACTACGGCGTGGTCGGTGACCTCTTCGACGTGGTCCCCGCCCTCACCGAAGAGATCAACACCCGCAAGGGCTGAGCCCTTACTGACGATCACTCACCCCGGGCGCCGGAGGGCAGCAGCGAGGTCATCGAGGTGCCGCGCCACCGGGCCCAGGGTGAGCAGGCCGCTGCCCGCTCCGGCCAACTCCCCGGCTGCGGGGGTGAGTTCGGCGTGAGCGCGCTCCATCGTCTCCCGGTCGTCGACGGCGATCGCCGCCCGCCCGGCCAGGCACCACAGGGTTTCGAGCAGCAGGTCGCGTGGCGGGTCCGGGAGCAGGCGCAGCGCCTGAGCCGCCTCGCCGCGGCGGTCCCGGGACAGCAGCACGAGGGGACGGACCCAAGGCTCGTAGGGCCCCCAGTCCGTGCTCTCGTCGCCTCCCCCGTTCGTTCCCGCGCCGGTCGGGGTGGGCCGCCCGTGTCGTAGGCGCAGGCACAGCAGGGCCAGCGGCAGCAGCCCGCGCTCCAGGCCGGGCATGCCCGCGCCGTCCAGCCGCGCGGCGGCATCCAGGTAGGCGGCCTCTGCTGCCGGCGGCTGCCCGGTCTCGGCGAGCCGCAGCGCCGCGTACCACTGGGTGAACACGCCCACCAGCGGCAGTTCGTGACGCTCCGCCAGGAGATCCGCCGCTGCCGCGTGGCCGTCGGCTCCCGGGAAATCCGCGAGTGCGCTGCGGGCCTGGAGGCGGATGAGATGGCCAAGGACCTCGTACGTGGCCAGACCGTGCCGGGTGGACAGGGCGACGAGCTCGGCGCCGATCGCGTCCCGGTATGCGGCCAGACCCGTGCGGTGGAAGGTCTGCATGAAGAGACCGTTGAGGGCGAACGCCAGGAGCGCGGGGTCGCCGAGGCGGCGGGCGATCTCCTCGGCCTGCCGGGCGGCCTGGGGCCCGCGCGCCGATCTGGTGCCGCGTGACTCCAGCGCGATGGTGGCGAGGAGGCGGGCCCGTGCCGCCGGGTGCGCGTCGGGCGGGAGCGCGGCCAGGGTGCGTTCGG
>NZ_BAAAUG010000179.1:0-22064 GCF_039533825.1 Streptomyces rectiviolaceus | reverse complement strand
TATTAGAAGAGCTGGTCCCTGAACTTCGGTTCAGGGACCAGCTCTTTTTTGTTTTGCGTCACTTGCCGTTCACGTTCCGCAGTCAACATCCTGAGTCATGGGGACAGTTGGCATGTTGCGAGCCGCAGGTGTCGGTGCCGGTGACGAGGTCATCGTGCCGGCATACGGAAACGTCGAGATCGCCGAGGCCGTGGTCCTGGCAGGGGCCGTGCCCGTGTTCGCGGACATAGACCGGGCGACGTACTGCCTTGATCCTGATGCGGTGAACGCCGCAGTGACCTCCCGTACGGCCGCTGTGGCCGTCGTACACCGCTTCGGGCACCCGGCCGACGTCAGGCGGCTTCGGGACGTCGGGCAGCGGCACGGCGTTCTCGTACTGGAGCAGGGTGAGTTGGACGCACCGTACGACGAGCTCGCGGGGCGGAGGGCCCACGCGGCCTACCTGAGCGGGCGGCTCGGCGGTGTGATCACCCCGGACGGCGTCGAGGGGCACAGCTATCAGCAGTACGTCGTGCGCGTGCCCGGCAACGGGCGGCCGGACCGGGACGCGTTCGCGCGTGCCGTACGGGCCAAGGGAATTGACTGCCGGGTGCCCGTCAAGACGCCCGCTCATCGCACGCCGAAGTTCTGGCGGGACGTCTATCTGCCGGAGACCGAGCGTGCCGCGGACGAGACGCTGGCGCTGCCGGTCGACGGGGCGATGTCGCGGCGGCAGTTGCAGCGCGTCGTGTCCGCCTGCAACGCGCTCGGCGGGCTTCTCCAGCCGGCCTTCTAGGAGTCTCGTTCCCTAGGACGCCTTCTTGGTGTGGGACTTGAAGAACTTCCACATCAGGTCTGTCGCGTTGATGCCCGCGGCGGGGTCCGACATGCTCCCGCCCGCGCCGTCCGGCCAGGAATGGCCCATGTCCGGCAGCCTGTAGACGATGACGTCCGAGCCGTCGCGGCACTTGGCCGTCGTTTTTTTGATCTTGTTCTTGGGTTTCTCGGGGCGGCTCGCATCGCAGGACAGGCGCTTCTGCCAGGCCGTGATGCCCTCGTCCATCCCTGTGTAGTGCTGGTCGAGACCGCCGATGAAGGTGATCACGGAGACGGGAGTCTTCGGCATGTACGAGTCCATTGCCGAGTCGGGGCCGAGATAGCCGCCGCTGACCGGGGCGATGGCCGCGAAGGTGTCGGGGAGTTCGACGGCCAGCTTGTAGGACATGTCGCCGCCGTTGGAGATGCCGGTCGCGTAGACGCGGTCCGGATCGGCGTTCCAGGGGCCGGTCAGCTTCTTCGTCATCGTACGGATGAAGCCCACGTCGTCCTCGGTGCCGCAGCAGATCAAGGCGTTGAAGCCTTGGTTGAGGCCGTCGGGGTAGGCGACGAGGAAGTTCTCCTTGTCCGCCTTGGCGCTGAGGCCGCTGATCGTGGCCGCGGCCGCGCCGGTGGCCGGATACGGGTGCATGGCGATGACCAACGGGAGCTTCTCGGCGCGGGTGTAGCCGGGTGGGGCGTGCACCGTGTAGACGCGCTTCTTGCCCTTCCAGGTGAGCGTGACCTTGTGGTCGCCTGGGCGCGGGGTCTCCGCGGCCGGTGGCTTCTTGGTGGGCTTGCGGTCCGCGGCTTCGTTGCCGTCGTCGGACCCGCAGGCCGCGACCGGCAGGAGCAGGGCGGCCAGAGCCAGGGGTAAGGAGTACCGCATGGATGTACCACGTCGGGTCGGCATGGGCGCAGAGTGGCAGTGGCGGTGCGGGCGGTCCAGAGGAATGGGCGGTTCGATGCGCCTTCGCTTTCGGGTATGATCTATTCCGTTGCCGCGCGGGAAACCGCGAACACGCAACAGGCCCCTATAGCTCAGTCGGTAGAGCGTCTCCATGGTAAGGAGAAGGTCAGCGGTTCGATTCCGCTTGGGGGCTCAGAGAGCAAGTCGGGAAAGTCCCCGCCCAGTTGGGCGGGGACTTTTTTGTTTCCCGGGGGCTCTGGGGCCGGCGAGGTTTTCAGTCCTTCTGGAGGCCCGGGACGCGCATCGCGAGGATCGCCATGTCGTCCGACGGGGCGTCCGTCGCGAAGCGTTCCACCGCGCGCATGATGCGGGCCGCGACCGCGCCGGCCGTGAGGCCCGTGCACGTGGTGAGGACGTCCGCGAGGCCGTCGTCGCCGAGCATGCGGGTGCCCTCGCGGCGCTCGGTGACCCCGTCCGTCACGCAGAGCAGGACGTCGCCGGGGTCGAGCGTCATCGTCTGTTCGTAGAGCTCCAGGTCGTCCATGACGCCGAGCAGCGGCTGCGGCTCCGCGTACGGCTCGACCGTGCCGTCCTGGCGCAGGCGGAGCGGGAGCGGGTGTCCGGCGCAGACGATCTTCAGGACGGCCGAGCCGTCCTCCTGCGGCCACAACTCCCCGTAGAGGAGGGTGAGGAAGCGGCTGCGGGCGCCCTCGTCGAGGATCGCGGCGTTCAGGCGCTCCAGGACCGCGGGGCCGCCGAAGCCCTCGCGGGCGAGCAGGCGCAGGGCGTGGCGGGCCAGGCCGGTGACCGCGGCGGCCTCCGGGCCCGTGCCGCAGACGTCGCCGATCGCGAAGCCGTACGCGCCGTCGCGGATGGGGAAGAGGTCGTAGAAGTCGCCGCTGACCTCATTGCCCTCGCCGGCCGCGCGGTAGATGACCTCGACCTCGACGCCCGGGATCTGCGGGAGCCCCGGCGGCAGCAGGCTGCGCTGGAGGGACTGGCTGATGGCCATGCGCTCCGAGTACAGGCGGGCGTTGTCCAGGGCGAGGGCCGCTCGGCGGGAGAGGTCTTCGGCCAGTTCCAGGATCTCTTGGCGGAAGTGTTCGTCGGAGGGCTTGCCCAGCGTGAGCATGCCGATGACGCGGTTGCGGGCGACCAGGGGCAGGACGACCGTCTCGCCGCCCACCGCCGATGCCGTGGAGAGCGTCGTGCCGATGCCGGCACCGAGGCTCATGGGTTCGCCGAGGCCGAGGCTGCGCATGGAGGTGCGCAGGGCGGCCTGGTGGGCCGCCTCCGAGGGGGCGGCCCAGACGCGGGCTCCGGGGGTCGGCACGGGGTCGGGAGGGGCGATCTTGGAGAGGAGCGCCTTCAGGCCGTCGATGCGCTCCTCGTCCTCGTGGAGGACGTACGAGAGGTACGGCTCTGACGACTGGTCGGCGATCGTGTAGACCGCGCACCAGGTGGCGAGCGTCGGGACCGTCATCTGGGCCATGAGCGCCAGGGTCTGGTCGCGGTCCAGGGTGCCCGCGAGGAGGTCCGAGGCCTCGACGAGGAAGGAGAGCGAGCCGCGGCGCAGGCGTTCCAGCTCGCCGAGGCGCGCGGACTCGACGGCGAGGGCGATGCGGTCGGCGGCGAACTGGAGGCGCAGGGCCTCTTCGTTCGAGTAGCGGTCGGGGGACTCGGCGGCGACGCCCAGGGAGCCCGTGAGGCGGCCCTCGACCTTCAGCGGGACCGTCACCACGGAGCGCATGCCCGTGCCGCTGAGGAGCGGTACGGCGCCGGGGACGACCGTGAGGTCCTCGTGGACGGCCGGCATGCGGGCGGAGCCGTAGCGTCCGGGGCCCGCCTCCACGGGGACGCGGGCGAAGCGCTGGCGGGCCGAGGGGAGGCCTGTGGAGGCGCGGACCTCCAGCTCCGTCTCGTCGTCCGTGGCGAGGAGCAGGAAGGCGGCGTCGCCGTCGAGCATGTCGCGGGCGCGCTCGACCGTGCGCTGGAGCAGACCGTCGAGGTCGTCCGGCGCGGGGGAGCCGATGAAGACCTCGAACGGGTCGGCGGTGTGCGACTCGGTGAGCGCCCCCGGCTCGGGGGCGGGGCCGCGCAGCGGGGTCTGCAGGACGGCGCGCTCGTCGTCGCGGACGAGCAGGCAGACGGTGGAGGGTTCGCCGTCGGCGTCACGGACGCGCAGGTGCGAGGCGTAGACCGGGGTCACGCGGCCGTCGGAGCCGCGGATGCCGTAACTGCCCTCCCAGCGGGAGAGTTGGAGGGCCTCCACGATGCCGGTGCTCGTGCCCGGGGTGTGCGGCCAGGCGGCAAGGTCGGTGAGGGGCTTGCCGGTGACCTGTTCGGCGGCGTACCCGAAGAGCTCTTCCGCATCTTCGTTCCAGGCGGAGATCGCGCCCACGCGGTCGATCTGGACGACGGCGACGCGGACCCTGCCGTCGGTGAGCGGGAGCAGTTCGGCCGGGAGGGCGGGGCCCGCGGCGCGGGTGCCCACCGAGCGGTCGGGGAGGTCGAGTTGGAACCAGACCTGTTTGTGGGTGGGGCTGTAGTCGACGCCCCAGCGGGTGGCGAGCGCCGCGCAGAGCTGGAGGCCGCGGCCTCCCTCGCGGTCGGGGCTGCCCATGCTCGCCGCGGACTGCTGGAGCGGGATCTCGCGTTCCGGATAGTGGTCGGAGACCTCGATGCGTACGGCGTCCTCGCTGCGCAGACAGAGGACGTCCGCGGCGGTTCCGGCGTGCACCACGGCGTTGGTGACCAGCTCGCTGGTGAGGACGACGGCGTCGTCGACGATGTCCGTGAACCCCCAGCCCTGGAGGGTGTCGCGGACAAAGGAGCGGGCCGTCGCGACGGAACGTCCGACGGGGTCGAAAGTCGCAGCCGCGCGCGCGGTGATCACAGAACTCCTCGTACGAGTATCGACGCCCAGATCTCCCACCATGGTGCGGCCGCCCCTCCGAATGCCCGCTTGTACGTGTGCCACCGCCCAGGCCGGGCAGGACCGGGGTGGTTGGACAGCCGGATGCCAGGTTACTTACCTTCGCCGTCCATGCTGATGCCGGTCGTCAGTGTTTCCGCCCGGAGGGTGTGCGGACGGTGTGCGAAGCTGCCGAACTGTTATGGCCTGGTTCAGCCATGGTGAAACACTGGGCAAGCTTCTTGGAGAGAGCCCAGGTAACCCGAGAAGTACGGTCGACCCTTGCGGGAGGGACACAGTGGAGTCTGGCGCAGCGACGCGGGGCACTAAAACGCGTGCGAAAGACGGACAGTCCCAGAGCAAACAGCGCAAACCGCGCAACGGGGCGACTACGTCAGTGGACGCGGCGGCCCTGAACAGGTTGCTCGCGGCGCTCGCGGCCATGCGGGACGGAAACTTCCGCAAGCGGCTGACGGTCTCCGGCGACGACGTCATGTCCGAGATCGCCGCCGTCTTCAACGAGGTGGCCGACCGCAATCTGCATCTGACCGGTGAGCTCTCCCGGGTGCGGCGCATGGTCGGACGTGAGGGAAAGCTCACGGAACGGCTGGAGAGCGGCGCGAGCGAGGGCTCGTGGGCGGCTGCGATCGACGCGTCGAACGCGCTGGTCGACGATCTCGTACGTCCCGTCTCCGAGGTCGGACGGGTGCTCTCCGCGGTCGCGGAGGGCGACCTGGAGCAGCGGATGGAGCTGCGGGCGCAGGTGGACGAGGGGAACGGCCATCCGCTGCGCGGGGAGTTCCTGAAGGTCGGCCGGACGGTCAACAACCTGGTCGATCAGCTGTCGACGTTCACCGACGAGGTCACGCGAGTGGCCAGCGAGGTCGGTACCGAGGGCAAGCTGGGCGGTCAGGCTCGGGTGCGCGGAATGTCCGGTTCGTGGAAGGACCTCACGGATTCGGTGAACACCATGGCGTACCGGCTCACCGCGCAGGTGCGTGACATTGCTCTCGTCACGACGGCGGTCGCCAAGGGTGACTTGTCCCGGAAGGTGACGGTTCATGTCGCCGGCGAGATGCTGGAGCTGAAGAACACCGTCAACACGATGGTGGACCAGCTCTCGTCGTTCTCCTCCGAGGTGACCCGCGTCGCGCGCGAGGTCGGCACGGAGGGCGAGCTCGGCGGCCAGGCGCAGGTGCCGGGTGTGGCGGGAGTGTGGAAGGACCTCACCGATTCGGTGAATCTTATGGCCGGCAATCTCACCGCCCAGGTGCGTGGGATCGCCCAGGTCACGACGGCCGTCGCGAACGGCGATCTGTCCCAGAAGGTGACGGTGAGCGCGCGCGGCGAGGTGGCTCAGCTCGCCGAGACCATCAACCAGATGACCGAGACGCTGCGTACGTTCGCGGACGAGGTCACCCGGGTCGCGAACGAGGTCGGCGCCGAGGGACAGCTGGGCGGTCAGGCGAATGTGCCGGGCGCGGCGGGTACGTGGAAGGACCTCACCGACTCGGTGAACACGGTCTTCCGGAACCTCACCACGCAGGTGCGCGACATCGCGACGGTGACCACGGCGGTCGCCAACGGTGATCTGTCGCAGAAGGTCACGGTCGATGTCGCGGGCGAGATGCTCGAGCTGAAGAACACCGTGAACACGATGGTGGACCAGCTCTCCGCCTTCGGTGCCGAAGTGACGCGTGTGGCGCGGGAGATCGGCGTCGAGGGTGAGCTCGGTGGCCAGGCGCAGGTGCAGGGCGCCGCCGGTACGTGGAAGGACCTGACGGACTCGGTCAACACCGCCTTCCGCAACCTCACGGGCCAGGTCCGCAACATCGCGCAGGTCACGACGGCGGTCGCCAACGGTGATCTGTCGCAGAAGGTCACCGTCGACGTCTCCGGCGAGATGCTTCAGTTGAAGAACACCGTGAACACGATGGTGGACCAGCTGTCGTCCTTCGCCGATCAGGTCACGCGGATGGCGCGCGACGTGGGCACGGAGGGCCGCCTCGGCGGCCAGGCCCGTGTGGACGGCGTCAGCGGCACCTGGAAGGAACTGACCGACTCCGTCAACTTCATGGCGGGGAACCTGACGTCGCAGGTACGTCAGATCGCCCAGGTCACGACGGCGGTGGCGCGGGGTGACCTGTCGCAGAAGATCGACGTGGACGCGCGCGGCGAGATCCTGGAGCTGAAGAACACCATCAACACGATGGTCGACCAGCTCTCCGCCTTCGCCGACCAGGTGACCCGGGTGGCCCGCGAGGTGGGCACGGAAGGCCGCCTCGGCGGCCAGGCGCAGGTGCCAGGTGTGGCCGGAGTATGGCGCGATCTGACCGACTCCGTGAACGGCATGGCCGGAAACCTCACCGCTCAGGTGCGCAACATCGCGCAGGTCGCGACCGCGGTGGCGCGGGGTGACCTGTCGCAGAAGATCGACGTGGACGCGCGCGGCGAGATCCTGGAGCTGAAGAACACCCTCAACACGATGGTGGACCAGCTCTCCGCCTTCGCCGAGCAGGTGACCCGGGTGGCCCGCGAGGTGGGCACCGACGGCATCCTGGGCGGCCAGGCGGAGGTGCAGGGTGTCTCCGGCACCTGGAAGGACCTCACGCAGTCCGTGAACGGCATGGCGAACAACCTGACCCTTCAGGTCCGCAACATCGCCGAGGTCACCACGGCCGTCGCCATGGGCGACCTCTCCAAGAAGATCACCGTCGACGCCAAGGGCGAGATCCTCGAACTCGTCACCACCGTGAACACGATGGTCGACCAGCTCTCCAACTTCGCCGAGCAGGTCAACCGCGTGGCCCGCGAGGTGGGCACCGAGGGCAACCTCGGCGGCCAGGCGCGGGTGCCGGGCGTCACCGGCACCTGGAAGGACCTCAGCGACAACGTCAACCTGATGGCGAACAACCTGACCGGCCAGGTGCGCAACATCTCCCAGGTCGCGGCGGCGGTCGCCAACGGAGACCTCACCAAGAAGGTCACCGTCGAGGCGCGCGGCGAGGTCGCGCAGCTCGCCGACACCGTCAACACGATGGTGAAGACGCTGAGTTCGTTCGCGGACGAGGTGACCCGGGTGGCCCGCGAGGTGGGCACGGACGGCATCCTCGGCGGCCAGGCCCGTGTCCCCGGAGTCTCGGGTACGTGGAAGGACCTGACGGAGTCCGTGAACGGCATGGCCTCCAACCTCACAGGACAGGTTCGCAACATCGCGATGGTCACCACCGCGATCGCCAAGGGCGACCTGACCAAGAAGATCGACATCGACGCCCGGGGCGAGATCCTCGAACTCAAGACCACCATCAACACGATGGTCGACCAGCTGTCGTCCTTCGCCGAGCAGGTCACGCGCGTGGCCCGCGAGGTGGGCACGGAAGGGCAGTTGGGCGGTCAGGCGCGCGTGCGGGACGTCGACGGCACGTGGCGTGACCTCACCGAATCCGTGAACGAGATGGCAGGGAACCTGACCCGTCAGGTACGCGCCATCGCCGAGGTCGCCACCGCGGTGACGCGCGGCGACCTGAACCTGAAGATCGACGTGGACGCGGCGGGCGAGATCCAGGTCCTGCAGGACAACATCAACTCGATGATCGCCAACCTCCGCGACACCACCCTGGCCAACAAGGAACAGGACTGGCTCAAGGGCAACCTCGCCCGCATCTCCGGTCTGATGCAGGGCCGCCGCGACCTGGCGGACGTCGCCTCGCTGATCATGAGCGAGCTGACACCGGTGGTCTCCGCGCAGCACGGCGCCTTCTTCCTGGCACTGCCCACGGACGAGGGCGCGGAGCCCGGCGCCGAGCAGGGCGACGCGTACGAACTGCGCATGATGGGCAGTTACGGCTACTCCATGGGCTCCATGCCGACATCCTTCCGGCCCGGCGAGACGCTCATCGGCACGGCAGCGCAGGAGCGGCGCACGATCCTCGTGGAGAACGCGCCGTCCGGCTATCTGCGGATCGCGTCCGGCCTCGGCGAGGCGCCGCCCGCACAGGTGATCGTCCTTCCGGTGCTCTTCGAAGGAACCGTCCTCGGCGTGATCGAGCTGGCCGCCTTCCAGCCGTTCACGCAGATCCAGAAGGACTTCCTCAGCCAGATCGCCGAGATGATCGCGACGAGCGTCAACACCATCAGCGTCAACACGAAGACCGAGGTGCTGCTCAAGCAGTCGCAGGAGCTCACCGAGCAACTGCGGGAGCGCTCGGCGGAGTTGGAGAGCCGGCAGAAGGCACTGCAGGACTCCAACGCCGAACTGGAGGAGAAGGCCGAGCTGCTGGCCCAGCAGAACCGCGACATCGAGGTCAAGAACACCGAGATCGAAGAGGCCAGGCAGGTCCTTGAGGAGCGCGCCGAACAGCTCGCGGTCTCGATGCGGTACAAGTCCGAGTTCCTGGCGAACATGTCGCACGAGCTGCGTACGCCGCTCAACTCCCTGCTGATCCTGGCCAAGTTGCTGGCCGACAACGCCGACGCCAACCTCACCCCCAAGCAGGTGGAGTTCGCCGAGACGATCCACGGGGCGGGCTCGGACCTGCTGCAGCTCATCAACGACATCCTCGACCTGTCGAAGGTCGAGGCGGGCAAGATGGACGTCTCCCCGACGCGCATCGCCCTGGTGCAACTCGTCGACTACGTAGAGGCGACTTTCCGCCCGCTGACCGCGGAGAAGGGACTCGACTTCTCCGTACGCGTGTCTCCGGAGCTGCCCGCGACGCTGCACACGGACGAGCAGCGGCTCCTGCAGGTCCTTCGAAACCTCCTGTCCAACGCGGTGAAGTTCACCGACTCCGGAGCGGTCGAGCTGGTGATCCGGCACGCGAACGCCGATGTGCCCAACGCCATCCGCGAACAGCTCCTGGAAGCCGGTTCGCTGCGGGACGCGGACGCGGATCTGATCGCCTTCTCGGTCAGCGACACCGGCATCGGGATCGCGGGCAGCAAGATGCGGGTCATCTTCGAGGCGTTCAAGCAGGCCGACGGCACGACGAGCAGGAAGTACGGCGGTACGGGACTGGGGCTCTCCATCAGCCGGGAGATCGCGCGGCTGCTCGGCGGCGAGATCCACGCGGCGAGCGAACCGGGCCGCGGATCGACGTTCACGCTCTATTTGCCGCTGCATCCGAGCGAACTGCCGCCCCAGGGCTACACGCAGCTGGCACCGCTGCCGGGAACGGTCTCGCGGCCCGCCCTGGAGGAGGGCGCTTCCACGGCCGAGCAGCCGCCGCAGAGCGACGTGGCGCCGACGCCACGGCTCGACGCGGTGCCCGACTCCGGCACGCTCTTCAGGCGCCGCCGGCGCGCCGCGCACGCCTCATCGGAGCAACCGCCTGTCCTGCCGGGGCAGGGGCCGACCGCGGAGCAGCGGTCCCAGGAGCAGTGGGCGGCGACAGGGCAGGAAGCGCCCGAGGCGCGTCCCGGCTATCACTTCGGCGGCGAGAAGGTGCTCATCGTCGACGACGACATCCGCAACGTGTTCGCGCTCACCAGCGTCCTGGAACAGCACGGGCTCTCGGTGCTGTACGCGGAGAACGGTCGTGAAGGCATCGAAGTCCTGGAACAGCACGACGATGTGACGGTCGTCCTGATGGACATCATGATGCCGGAGATGGACGGGTACGCGACGACGACGGCGATCCGCAGGATGCCGCAGTTCGCCGGACTCCCGATCATCGCGCTCACCGCGAAGGCCATGAAGGGCGACCGGGAGAAGGCCATCGACTCCGGAGCATCCGATTACGTTACGAAGCCGGTCGACCCGGATCATCTGCTCTCGGTGATGGAGCAGTGGATGCGCGGGGAGTGACCGAGAAGAGGCATCATTACGCGGAGTTGCTGACAGAGTGTGGCCGAAGCCGTGTAGAACCACGGTATTCGGGGAACCTTCTGGTCTCCCACTGCGTTTCTGCTACGTGCACAGTGACATCGCGGTGACAGGGTGTGTCGACAGGCGGGGTGCGGCTACCATGACCGGCACAAGGACGGACGGCGTAAGGGAGTCGTCCCCTGGGGCGGCGCCCGGTGTACCGCCGGGGCGAGGAGGGCGGGCCATGGTGCAGAAGGCCAAGATCCTCCTGGTCGATGACCGGCCGGAGAATCTGCTGGCGCTGGAGGCCATCCTCTCTGCGCTCGATCAGACCCTGGTACGGGCATCGTCCGGGGAGGAAGCGCTCAAAGCACTACTCACGGACGACTTCGCGGTCATTCTGCTGGACGTCCAGATGCCAGGCATGGACGGTTTCGAAACCGCCGCGCACATCAAGCGGCGAGAACGGACCCGGGACATCCCGATCATCTTCCTCACCGCCATCAACCACGGCCCGCACCACACGTTCCGCGGTTACGCGGCGGGTGCGGTGGACTACATCTCCAAGCCGTTCGATCCGTGGGTGTTGCGCG
Organism: Streptomyces rectiviolaceus; assembly: GCF_039533825.1. Classification (NCBI taxonomy): domain Bacteria; kingdom Bacillati; phylum Actinomycetota; class Actinomycetes; order Kitasatosporales; family Streptomycetaceae; genus Streptomyces; species Streptomyces rectiviolaceus. Next base: position 11,046 of record NZ_BAAAUG010000179.1, on the reverse strand, counting down.
CGAAGGTCTCGGTGTTCGTCGAGCTGTACATGAAGAACTGCCAACTGCGGGAGCAGGCAGCCCTGCTGCGTCTCCAGCTCGAAGGCGGCGACAAGTCCGCGGCGGGTGAGACCAAGGAGCCCGCGGGGCTCCTCGCGGAGCTCTCCGCGCGCCTCGCGGCAGTCGAGGAGCAGGCGGAGGCGCTGTCGAAACAGCTGGACGACGACTCGGCGGATGCCGCCGCCGTCGCCACTGCGGCCCATCTCGAACGCAAACTCACCGGCCTGCGGCGGGCTCTTGACGCCCTGGAGCCGGGCACCGGCAGCGGTGCGCCTTCGGTGTCGTCGCAGAGCTGAGCCGGCGCGGACACCGGGCAGAAGCCGACGTGGAGGCGGTGAACATCCGTCAGTTCACCGCCCCCGCAAGGGCGACACAAACGGGTGAAGCAGTGGGCACACGTGTCCGCAGTGGCCTCCACCGGTAACCTCAGACGCATGGCCTCACGTCCGTCCGCAGCCAAGAAGACGCCCGCGAAGAAGGCGGCCGCGCCCACAAAGGCTCCGGCGAAGAAGGCCGCCGCCAAGAAGCCGCCCGCCAAGAAGGCTCCGGCGAAGAAGGCGCCCGCCAAGAAAGCCGCGGCGAAGAAGGCCGCGCCCAAGCCGGCGCCCAGTCCCACGGGAGGCGTGTACCGCCTCGCGCGCGCCCTCTGGCTCGGTCTCGCGCACAGCGTGGGCGCGCTGTTCCGCGGCATAGGGCGAGGCGCGAAGGGACTCGATCCGGCGCACCGCAAGGACGGCCTCGCGCTGCTGCTGCTCGGCATCGCGCTGATCGTCGCCGCGGGCACGTGGTCGAATCTGCGGGGTCCCGTGGGCGACCTCGTCGAGATGCTGGTGACCGGCGCCTTCGGCCGCCTCGATCTGCTGCTCCCGATACTGCTCGCGGTCATCGGCGTACGCCTCATCCGGCATCCCGAGAAGCCCGACGCGAACGGCCGCATCGTGATCGGCCTGTCCGCGCTCGTCATCGGCGTGCTCGGCCAAGTGCACATCGCCTGCGGTTCGCCCGCCCGCGCGGACGGCATGGAGGCCATAAGGGACGCGGGCGGCCTCATCGGCTGGGCCACGTCCACTCCGCTGATCTTCACCATGGGCGAGGTCCTCGCCGTACCGCTGCTCGTCCTGCTGACCGTCTTCGGGCTGCTTGTGGTCACGGCGACGCCCGTCAACGCCATCCCGCAGCGGCTGCGGCTGCTCGGCACCAAGCTCGGCATCGTCCAGCCGGCGCCCGAGGCGGCGGAGGGCGGCTACGCGGACGACGAGCGGTACGAGGAGCAGTGGCGCGAGGCGCTGCCCGCCCGCTCGCGCAGGCGCTCCGATGCCCCCGAGGCGTACGCCCCCGACCAGGCGGAGGAGGAGGCGCTCACCCGGCGGCGCAGGCCCCGCAGGGCGTCCTCACAGCCCTCTCTGGACCGGCCGATGGACGCGGTGGACGTGGCGGCCGCCGCTGCCGCCGCCCTGGACGGCGCCGTCCTGCACGGGATGCCGCCCTCACCGCTGGTCGCCGACCTCACGCAGGGCGTCTCCGGGGAGCGCGACGAGCGGCCCGCCGACAGCTCCGAGAGCTCCGCGCCGGTCCCGACCGCGCGCGCCACGGACAGCCCGCCGCCCGGCGTGCTTCGTAAGAAGCCGGGGGAGACCCGCGGCTCGTCCGACTCCGGCGTGAAGGATCTGACGAAGGCGGCCCCGGAACAGCCGCGGGACCTCCCGCCGCGCGCCGAGCAGCTGCAGCTCGCGGGCGACATCACGTACTCGCTGCCCTCGCTCGACCTGCTCGAGCGAGGCGGCCCCGGCAAGTCCCGCAGCGCCGCCAACGACGTGGTCGTCGCCTCGCTCAGCAATGTCTTCGCCGAGTTCAAGGTCGACGCGGACGTCACCGGCTTCACGCGTGGCCCGACGGTCACGCGGTACGAGATCGAGCTCGGCCCGGCCGTGAAGGTCGAGAAGATCACGGCCCTTGCCAAGAACATCGCGTACGCGGTCGCCAGCCCCGACGTCCGCATCATCAGCCCCATCCCCGGCAAGTCCGCGGTCGGCATCGAGATCCCGAACACCGACCGCGAGATGGTCAACGTGGGCGACGTGCTGCGTCTGGCGGACGCGGCCGAGGACGACCACCCCATGCTGGTCGCGCTCGGCAAGGACGTCGAGGGCGGCTACGTCATGGCCAACATGGCGAAGATGCCGCACATCCTGGTCGCCGGAGCCACCGGCTCCGGCAAGTCGTCCTGCATCAACTGTCTGATCACGTCGATCATGATGCGGGCGACCCCCGAGGACGTACGGATGGTCCTGGTCGACCCCAAGCGCGTCGAGCTCACCGCGTACGAGGGCATCCCGCACCTGATCACGCCGATCATCACCAACCCCAAGCGGGCCGCGGAGGCGCTCCAGTGGGTCGTACGCGAGATGGATCTGCGCTACGACGACCTGGCTGCGTTCGGCTACCGGCACATCGACGACTTCAACCAGGCCGTCCGCGACGGCAAGCTCAAGACGCCCGAGGGCAGTGAGCGGGAGCTCAGCCCGTACCCCTACCTGCTTGTGATCGTCGATGAGCTCGCCGACCTGATGATGGTCGCCCCGCGCGACGTCGAGGACTCGATCGTGCGCATCACACAGCTCGCGCGCGCGGCGGGCATCCACCTGGTGCTCGCCACCCAGCGGCCGTCCGTGGACGTCGTGACCGGTCTGATCAAGGCGAACGTGCCCTCGCGGCTCGCCTTCGCCACCTCCTCGCTCGCCGACAGCCGCGTCATCCTCGACCAGCCGGGCGCCGAGAAGCTGATCGGCAAGGGCGACGGGCTCTTCCTGCCGATGGGTGCGAACAAGCCCACCCGTATGCAGGGCGCCTTCGTCACCGAGGACGAGATCCACGCGGTCGTCCAGCACTGCAAGGACCAGATGGCGCCCGTCTTCCGGGACGACGTCACCGTCGGCACCAAGCAGAAGAAGGAGATCGACGAGGACATCGGCGACGACCTCGATCTGCTGTGTCAGGCCGCTGAACTGGTGGTTTCCACTCAGTTCGGGTCCACGTCGATGCTGCAGCGCAAGCTGCGGGTCGGCTTCGCGAAGGCTGGACGGCTCATGGACCTCATGGAATCGCGCGGCATCGTGGGCCCCAGCGAGGGCTCCAAGGCTCGTGACGTTCTTGTGAAGGGCGACGAACTGGATGGCGTGCTTGCCGTCATCCGGGGGGAGGCTCACCCATAAGGGAGCGGCAGGCAACCGTTTCCCTTCGGCATACGTCAAGTTGAGGGGAGGGACAGCACCATGCCCCACCATCAGGATGACCGGCCATTCCGATGGCGTACAAAGTCCGTCGCCCAGTTGCCCCACCTTTTCAGAACCCCCCTAGACTGAACATCCGGCAGGTGGCTACACGCTCGAAAGGCGCCCCCGTGTCCATCGGCAACTCCCCTGAAGACGACCGTCCTTCAGACCACCGACCCACAGACGAACGGCCCGCTGACGACCGTCCGGCAGCTGAGAGTCCGGCTGACGACCGGCCCTCGATCGGGCGCACGCTGCAGCAGGCACGTATCGACGCGGGCCTGACCGTCGACGAGATCAGTACGTCCACCCGGGTGCGCATCCCGATCGTGCACGCGATCGAACAGGACGACTTCTCCCGATGTGGTGGAGATGTGTACGCCCGCGGTCACATCCGGACGCTCGCACGCGCCGTGGGCGTCGATCCCGCCCTTCTGCTGGCCCAGTACGACGAGGCGCACGGCGGGCGCCCGCCCGCGCCCACCCCGGCGGCGCCGCTCTTCGAGGCCGAGCGGATCAGGTCCGATCCGCGCCGTCCCAACTGGACCGCGGCCATGGTCGCGGCGATCGTCGCCGTGATCGGCTTCGTCGGCTTCACCGCGTTCAGCGGAGGGGATGAAAGCGATGGATCGAAGTCGCAGGTCGCCGAAGGTTCCACGCCCGCCACGAGCAAGCCCGCCACGAAGCCGACGCCCGACAAGCCCGCCGACCCCAAGCCGGACCCGTCGGACAGCGCCATCGCCGGCGCCCCCCAGGACAAGGTCACGGTCAAGGTCAACGCGGCGGACGGCCGCAGCTGGATCTCGGCCAAGGACCACAACGGCCGGACGCTCTTCGACGGCGTCCTGGAGCAGGGCAAGTCGAAGACCTTCCAGGACAAGCAGAAGATCGACCTTGTCCTCGGCGACGCGGGCGCGATCAAGCTGTTCGTGAACGGCAAGGCAGTCGAGAACGAGTTCGACCCTGGTCAGGTCGAGCGGCTCACGTACACCAAGGGTGATCCCGAGGTCGGCTGAGCCGTGTGACGGGAGCCCGGACCCTCGCGGCGGGGGCCCGGGCAGGGACAAAGTAGTCTTGAGAACATGCCCGAACGCCGCACCGTCGCCCTTGTCACTCTTGGCTGCGCCCGCAACGAGGTGGACTCGGAGGAGCTCGCAGGCCGCTTGGAGGCGGACGGCTGGCAGCTCGTCGAGGCCGCCGAAGACGCGGACGTCGCCGTAGTCAACACCTGTGGATTCGTCGAAGCCGCCAAGAAGGACTCCGTCGACGCCCTCCTGGAAGCCAATGACCTCAAGGGTCATGGCAAGACCCAGGCCGTCGTGGCCGTCGGCTGCATGGCCGAGCGGTACGGCAAGGAGCTCGCCGACGCCCTCCCCGAAGCCGATGGTGTCCTCGGCTTCGACGACTACTCCGACATCTCCACCCGCCTGAACACCATCCTGAGCGGCGGCAGTGTCGAGGCCCACACCCCGCGTGACCGGCGCAAGCTGCTGCCGATCAGCCCCGCGGAGCGGCAGGAGGCGGGCTCCGACGTCGCGCTGCCCGGGCACGCGCCCGTGGACCTGCCCGACGGCCTCGCGCCCGCCTCGGGGCCGCGTGCCCCGCTGCGGCGACGCCTGGGCACCAACCCCGTCGCCTCGGTGAAGCTGGCCTCCGGCTGCGACCGGCGCTGCTCGTTCTGCGCCATTCCCTCCTTCCGCGGGTCCTTCATCTCGCGGCGCCCCTCGGACGTCCTCGGCGAGACGCGCTGGCTGGCCGATCAGGGCGTCAAGGAGGTCATGCTCGTCTCCGAGAACAACACCTCGTACGGCAAGGACCTCGGCGACATCCGCCTCCTGGAGACGCTGCTGCCCGAGCTGGCGGCCGTCGACGGGATCGAGCGGGTGCGCGTCAGCTACCTCCAGCCCGCCGAGATGCGCCCCGGACTCATCGACGTACTGACCTCCACGGAGAAGGTCGCCCCCTACTTCGACCTGTCCTTCCAGCACTCCGCCCCCGGCGTGCTGCGGGCGATGCGGCGCTTCGGGGACACCGACCGGTTCCTGGAGCTTCTGGACACCATCCGGACCAAGGCGCCGCAGGCCGGTGTGCGGTCCAACTTCATCGTGGGCTTCCCCGGTGAGACCGAGGCCGACGTGGACGAGCTGGAGCGCTTCCTCACGGGTGCGCGGCTGGACGCCATCGGCGTCTTCGGGTACTCCGACGAGGAGGGCACGGAAGCGGCGACGTACGACCAGAAGCTGGACCAGGACGTCGTCGACGAGCGGCTCGCGCGTATCTCGCGGCTCGCCGAGGAACTGACCTCGCAGCGCGCCGACGACCGTCTCGGTGAGACCGTCGAGGTGCTTGTGGAGTCCGTGGACGACGAGGACGGCGCGATCGGCCGGGCGGCTCACCAGGCGCCCGAGACGGACGGCCAGGTCCGCTTCACGGGCGCCACGGGTGTGGACGGCCTGCAGGTCGGTCGTATGGTCGTGGCAAAGGTGGTCGGCACGGAAGGCGTGGACCTGGTGGCTGAGTACAGCGAAATTCTGGGGGGCTCGCCCCGGATCCCGGCCGAGGAGGCGCGCAGATGACCGGAGTCCCGGCATCCGCGGCGGGCGGCTCCGGCGCGCATGGCGCCAAGCCGGTGCGCGGCGGAAAGTTGGGCGCTGCGGCCGTCAATCAGGCCAGCGTGTGGAACGTCGCCAACTTGCTGACGGTGATCCGGCTGCTGCTTGTGCCCGGCTTCGTGATGCTGCTGCTCGCCGACGGCGGGTACGACCCGGCCTGGCGCGCGTGGGCCTGGGCCGCCTTCGCCGTCGCCATGATCACCGACCTGTTCGACGGGCACCTCGCACGTACGTACAACCTGGTCACGGACTTCGGGAAGATCGCCGACCCCATCGCCGACAAGGCGATCATGGGCGCCGCGCTGATCTGTCTCTCCTACCTGGGTGATCTGCCCTGGTGGGTGACGGGCGTCATTCTCGGACGTGAGCTGGGGATCACGCTGATGCGGTTCTGGGTGATCCGCTTCGGTGTCATTCCGGCCAGTCGCGGCGGCAAGATGAAGACGCTCTGGCAGGGCACGGCGGCCGGGATGTACGTCCTGGCGCTGACCGGGCCGCTCGCCACACTGCGGTTCTGGGTGATGGCGGTCGCCGTCGTCCTCACCGTGGTGACCGCGCTCGACTATGTGCGCCAGGCCGTCGTGCTGCGCCGCCTCGGTCTTGCGGAGGCGGCGGAAGCGGCGTCCGCTTCCGCCGCGGCCTCCGGCGAAGGGGCTCGGGAGCCGACGCCGTGACGTCCGCCGGCCCGGCCGCGGAGGTGCTGCGGCTGCTTGAGGCGCGGGGCGAGACGCTCGCCGTCGCCGAGTCGCTCACGGGCGGTCTGGTGGCCGCGGAGGTGACGGCGGTGCCGGGGGCCTCACGGGTCTTCCGGGGGTCGGTGACGGCGTACGCGACCGATCTGAAGCACCAGGTGCTCGGCGTCGACGGCACCCTGTTGGCCGAGCGTGGCGCCGTGGATGCCGAGGTGGCGCTGCAGATGGCGGCCGGTGTGCGCAAGGTCATGGGCGCGGACTGGGGGATCGCCACCACGGGCGTCGCGGGGCCGGATCCACAGGACGGGCAGGCGGTCGGGACCGTTTTCGTGGCGGTCGACGGGCCGGAAACCACGGTCGGCGGGCTGGATTCCGCTGTCGGCGGGTCGGTTTCCACGGTCGGTGGACCGGATTCCACGGTCGGTGGACCGGGTTCCGCGCTTCGCTCTGAGGGGAAAGTGGCCGCGCTGCGGTTGAACGGTGAGCGTTCGGACATCCGTATGGAGAGTGTACGGAGCGTGCTCACGCTGCTGCTCGAGCGGCTGTCCGGCGAACGTGCCGGGAATGGGCGGGCACAGGATACGGAACAGAACGGGGGGAATTGATGTTTGCAGCCCTGAGTGAACACGACATCGCTCCCCGCACGGCCGCCGCGCGAGGCGGTACGGTGGGGCGTGAAGGATGCGGCTACGCGGTCCGAGGAGGGAGCCACCGATGATTCTGCTCCGTCGCCTGTTGGGTGACGTGCTGCGTCGGCAGCGCCAGCGCCAGGGCCGTACTCTGCGCGAAGTCTCCTCGTCCGCCCGAGTCTCGCTCGGCTATCTTTCCGAGGTGGAGCGGGGGCAGAAGGAGGCATCCTCCGAGCTGCTTTCCGCGATCTGCGACGCGCTTGACGTACGGATGTCCGAGCTCATGCGCGAGGTGAGCGATGAGCTCTCTCTCGCCGAACTGGCTGCGTCGGCAGCGGCTACGGAACCGGTGCGCGCACCGGTTCGCCCGATGCTCAATTCCGTCTCGGTGAGCGGTGTCCCGCCGGAACGGGTGACGATCAAGGCGCCTGCGGAGGCGGTGGACGTCGTCGCCGCGTGATGCTGCGCTGACTGTGCACGCTGTTTGAGCGTTCAGATGTGAGGAAGCCCCGGCCGGGTTACTGGCCGGGGCTTCTGTCTGTCCTCCTGTGGTCTGTCCATCTGCCATCTGTCCATCTGCGTCTGTCCGTCTGCCCGTCTGGCTTGAGATGCCCCAATTGGTGCACCTATGCCATTGTTGGTGGGGATTTTCGATAACGGGGTTTCGTGAGCCTTGGAGGATGGATGTACGTCGTGAAGAGCCCTCTGTCCGATGCGGATCTGAAGACGGTCTCGGACGCCCTGCAGGGGGCACTCGTGGATCTGGTCGACCTCTCCCTCGTGGCCAAGCAGATCCACTGGAACGTGGTCGGCACGCGGTTCCGGTCCGTTCATCTGCAGCTCGACGAGGTCGTGGACACGGCTAGGGCGCACTCCGACACGGTGGCCGAGCGGGCTTCCACGCTCGGCGTCTCGCCCGACGGCCGCGCGGCGACCGTGGCGCGCAGCAGCGGCATCGGTGAGGTCGCCGACGGCTGGGTCAAGGACGCGGACGCGGTGGGGACGCTCGTGGACGCCCTCGGTGCGGTGATCACGCGGATGCGGGAGCGGGTCGAGGCGACCGGCGACGCGGATCCGGTGAGCCAGGACATCTTCATCGGGATCACGGCCGATCTGGAGAAGCATCACTGGATGTTCCAGGCGGAGAACGGCTGATCGCGGAGAGCGGCTGATCGTGGAGAAGGACTGATCGTGGAGAAGGACTGATCGTGGAGAAGGGTTGACCGTGGAGAACGGTTTGTCCCGGTGGTCGTAGCTGTGCCTCGTGTGCCCTGTGGTGCGCCCTCGCGCCGGGTGGAGCCTGGCGTCTAGCGTCGTCGACCGGGCGTCGGGCCTCAGGTGGAGGTGGTGGCCGTGGCATGGAGAGTCGTGCGGTGGGCGCCGGCTCTGGCGCTCGGTGCGCTCTGGTGGTGGGGCGTGCTGCGGCTGGCCCTCGCGCCTGATGCGGGGGTCCTGGAGGGGGCCGTCGCGGCCGGTGGGTGGGGGCTGAGTCTGCTGCCGGTGCACTGCGTGCCGAAGTCCCGGGCGGTGGGCGCCGCGGCCCGGTCAAGGCAGCGGGCGCGGCGGGCGGACGGTGCGCCGGGGTGGCCTGGGGAGCGTACGGCCGAGTCTGCTGGCCAGGCCGCCGGTGGCGCTGTCACCAGGGCATGGCGACGCCGCCGTTCGGGCGGAGGATCTGGCCCGTCGTGAAGGCGGACGCGTCGGAAGCCAGGTGCAGGACGGCGTGTGCGATGTCCTCCGGTTCACCGACGCGGCGCAGCGGGGACATGCGGACCATGAGCTCCTCGGTGTGCGCCTGGGCGTCGGTGTCGTGGCGGTCGGTCATGGGGGTGCGGATCCAGCCCGGCGCGACGGCGTTGACGCGGATGCCGTGCGGGCCCACCTCGGTGGCGAGGGTCTTCGTGAGCTGGACGACGGCGGCTTTCGCCGCGCCGTAGCAGAGGAGGCCGGGGCCGCCGGTGTCGACGGCGCCCGAGGCCATGGTGATGATGCTGCCGGAGCGGCGGGTGCCGGAGCTGTTGGCCTCGCCGGTGTTCGCCGCGGCGGTGGCGTTTGCCGCGGCGCTGGCGTCACTTGTGGCGCCGGTGTCAGCCGCGGCGCCGGTGTTCGCCGCGATCATCGCGCGGGCGGCGGCCTGGCAGGCGTACAGGACGCCCTTGAAGTTGATGTTCAGGACCCGGTCGAGGTCCTCGTCGCGGGTCTCCAGGACCGGGCTGCTGTGCATGATCCCGGCGATGGCGGCCATGACGTCAAGGCGCCCGCTGGTCGCGGTGGCGCTCGCGACGGCCTGCTCGACCTGGGCCCTGTCGGCCACGTCCAGGGGGTGGGTGTGCGCGGTGCCGCCCGCGGTCTTGATGAGGGTGGCCGTCTCGTGGAGCCCCTGGGCGTCGCGGTCGGCGCAGTGGACGGTGGCGCCCGCTTCCGCGAGGAGCACGGCCGAGGCCCTGCCGATGCCGCTGGCCGCGCCGGTGACGAATGCGGTGCGTCCGCTGAGGTCGTACGCCGTGAGGGGCATGACGGGACGGTACGGCGGGACCTGACGGGGCGTCAACTGGCGGGTGGGGGTGGGTTGCTGGGGGTGCGGGTGGTGTGTGGGTGGCGGTGTGTGGGTGGGGCGGGGTGCGGTGGCTGGGGCGCGGTGCTCGGAGGGTTCTGGGTGGCTGCCGGATTCAGGGGGTCGGGCCCTGTTGGCAGGAGGGGCACCAGTACGTGGGGCGGTTGCGGGAGCCGTCGCCCTGCTCGGCCGTGCGGATGGGGGTGCCGCAGCGCAGGCAGGGGCGGGGTGCGCGGCCATATACGTACAGGCGCTGGCCCGGGCGGTCGCGGCCCGTGGTGGTGCGCGCCGGGCGGTCGCGGTTGGCTTCCAGGAGCTTCTTGGCGAGAGCGGGGAGGCGGGAGGCCGTCTCGGCGGGGAGCTCACCTACGGGGAGCCAGGGGGTGGTGCCCAGGAGGAAGCAGAGCTCGCTCTTGTAGACGTTGCCGATGCCCGCGAGATTGCGCTGGTCGAGGAGGGCCTCGCCCAGGGGGCGGTCAGGGGTCGCCAGGAGGTTGCCGAGGGCTTGTTCAGGGTCCCAGTCGGGGCCCAGGAGGTCGGGGCCGAGGTGGCCCACGGCCTTGTGCTCGTCGGCGGTGCGGAGGAGTTCGAGCACGGGCAGGCGGTAGCCGACGGCCGTGCGCTCGGCGGTGCCCAGGATCGCCCTGATCTGGTGCCCGGGGCCGCCGCTCCAGCGCTCGCCCGGGGCGTACACCTTCCAGGAGCCGTCCATGCGGAGGTGGGAGTGCAGGGTGAGCCCGCCCTCGAAGCGGGTGAGGAGGTGCTTTCCGCGCGGGGTGACTTCCAGGACGGTGCGCCCGGTGAGGTCGACGGTCGCCAGCTTCGGGACACGGAGGTCGGAGCGCGTGACGGAGTGCCCGGCGAGGGCGGAGTGCAGACGCCGGGCTGCCTGGTGGACGGTGTCGCCTTCGGGCATGAGGTCCAGGGTGGCATGTTGGGGGCTTAGCTGGGGTGGGCGCCTGGGCTGGGCTGGGCGGGCGCGGGGCGTGGGCTGGGTGCGGCGGGGAGCTCCGGGTGCGGCTGGGCGGGTGGTGGTCGCAGGGCGTGGGCCCTCGGGCCTGGGCGTGGCTGAGCGGGGCGGTGGCTGTGTGCCGTGAGCCATGAGCCGCCGGGGTGGCATGTTGGGGGCTGCTGGGCGGGCGCGGGGCGTGGGCTGGGTGCGGCGGGGAGCTCCGGGTGCGGCTGGGCGGGTGGTGGTCGCAGGGCGTGGGCCCTCGGGCCTGGGCGTGGCTGAGCGGGGCGGTGGCT
>NZ_BAAAUG010000178.1:7591-17251 GCF_039533825.1 Streptomyces rectiviolaceus | reverse complement strand
TGGAGGACCCCTGGTCCCAGCGTCCACGCTGGGACCAGGGGTCCTTTTTTGTTTTGTCGAAGCGCGCCGGCTACCCGGCTGCGCAAGAATGACTGCGGTACCGAAGACTAGGAGTCACCGATGTCCACCAACTCTCCCGACGAGCGACCGGAGCGCGAGCAGCGCGGCCGGGACGGTGGCGACCGGGGCGGAAACCGTGGCGGCGCACCGCGTCGCGACAACGACCGCAGCGGCGGTGGGCGTCCTCCGTTCCGCCGCGACGACCGCTCCACCTCTGGTGGCCCCCGCCGTGACGACCGTGACCGGGGCGCCCCTCGTCGCGACGACCGTGGTGGCAGCGATCGCGGTGGCGACCGGGGTGGCTTCCGCCGCGACGACAACCGTGGTGGCGGTGGCGACCGGGGTGGTTTCCGGCGTGACGACAACCGTGGCGGCGGCGACCGTCCCGGGTTCAAGCGTGATGACCGCTCGACCTCTGGCGCCCCGCGCCGTGACGACCGTGGTGGTGGCGGCGACCGTCTCCCGTTCCGTCGTGACGACCGCCGGGATGACCGGCGTGACGACCGTGGTGGCGATCGTGGCGGGTTCCGCCGCGATGACAACCGTGGTGGCGGCGACCGTGGTGGTTTCCGCGGGCGCGATGACCGTGGTGGCGGTGACCGTCCTCCGTTCCGTCGTGACGACCGCTCCACCTCCGGCGCTCCGCGTCGTGATGACCGTGGTGGCGGTGACCGTCCTCCGTTCCGTCGTGACGACCGCTCCACCTCTGGTGCCCCGCGTCGTGATGACCGTGGTGGTGGCGACCGTCCTCCGTTCCGTCGTGATGACCGCTCCACCTCTGGCGCTCCTCGCCGTGACGACCGTGGTGGCGGCTTCCGTGGGCGTGATGACCGTGGTGGCGATCGTGGCGGGTTCCGCCGTGACGACAACCGTGGTGGCGGTGGCGACCGGGGTGGTTTCCGGCGTGACGACAACCGTGGCGGCGGCGACCGTCCCGGGTTCAAGCGTGATGACCGCTCGACCTCTGGCGCCCCGCGCCGTGACGACCGTGGTGGTGACCGTGGCGGGTTCCGCCGCGATGACAACCGTGGTGGCGGCGGCGACCGTCCCGGGTTCCGTCGCGACGAGCGCCGTGATGACCGTCGTGATGACCGGCCCCGTGGTGGCGACCGTCCCGCATTCCAGCGCGACGACCGGCGAGACGACAACCGTGGCGGCGGCGATCGCGGTGGGTTCCGTCGTGACGACCGTCGTGACGATCGCGGTGGTGACCGTGGCGGCGATCGTGGTGGCTTCCGCCGTGACGACCGTGGTGGCAGCGATCGCGGTGGTGACCGCGGTGGTTTCCGTCGTGACGACAACCGTGGTGGTGGCGACCGGGGTGGCTTCCGCGGGCGCGATGATCGCGCGCCGCGGCGTGACGATAGCCGCGGCGGACGGCCTGGTGGGTCCCGTGGGCGCGACGACCGTCGTGACGACCGTGACCGCGAGCCCATCAAGCGGCTGCCGATCCCCGATGACGTAACGGGACACGAGATCGACAAGGACGTGAAGCAGGAGCTGCAGAGCCTTCCCAAGGGGCTCGCTGAGGACGTCGCCAGGAATCTGGTGATGGTCGCCAACCTCATCGACGAGGACCCCGAGCAGGCGTACGCCTACTCGCGGATCGCGCTGCGCCTCGCCTCGCGTGTCGCAGCCGTACGAGAGGCGGCTGCCTTCGCCGCGTACGCGACACAGAATTACAGCGAGGCGCTTGCCGAGTTCCGTGCGGCCCGGCGGATGACCGGCACTGTCGAGCTCTGGCCCGTCATGGCGGACTGCGAGCGCGGTCTTGGCCGGCCCGAGAAGGCGCTGGACATGGCCGGTGCGCCCGAGGTGCAGAAGCTGGACAAGGCGGGGCAGGTCGAGATGCGTCTCGTAGCCGCCGGTGCGCGGCGTGACCTGGGGCAGATCGATGCTGCCATCGTCACCCTGCAGGGTCCCGAGCTCGGGTCGAACTCCGTCCAGCCGTGGACCGCGCGGCTGCGGTACGCGTACGCGGACGCGCTGCTCGCCGCGGGGCGTGAGGACGAGTCGCGCGAGTGGTTCGCGAAGGTCATCGAGTCCGACAAGGACGGCAGCACCGACGCGTCGGACCGCCTTGCCGAGCTGGACGGCGTCGAGTTCGTCGACGTGATGGAGGACGACGCCGAGGCGACGGTCTCGGAGCCCGTGGTCGGCCACGTCGACGTCGCCGCTCCCGTCCAGGTGGACGAGGACGAGGACGAGGATGAGGACGAGGATGAGGACGGTGTCCAGGACGGTCTGGACGATGACGATGACGCTGACGACGGAGATGGCAAGGTCTGAGCGTTGACCTAGTCGCAGACGACGGGCGGGACCCCAGCTGGGGTCCCGCCCGTCGTCGTATGTGCGTGCTGAGGACGATTCAGAAGTCGAGGCTGCGCAGGACCAGGCCCGATGCCGGCTTGGGGCCGAAGGACGTGGACTTGCGGGGCATCGTGACCCCCTGGCGGGCGAGGTCGCGTACGACCTCTTCGCGGACGGGGTGCATCAGGATGGCCGTACCGCCGTCGCGTTCCGCCTTCTCCACGGTTGCCGCGGTGTCGTGGATGTACGCGATGTGCTCCGGGGCGTCCGGGATCTGCCAGATGTGATCGAGGAGCGTGGAGTGCAGGACCGTCGCGTCCAGGGTGCGCCACGCCTCAGGGGGGTCGGCCGGGATCGTACGGGCGAGCATCTCCGGGGACGGGCGGTCGATGAGGTGGAAGGCGCCGTCACCCGCGAGGAGGAAGGCGTTGCTCTCGGCTGCTGCCTCGCCCAGGGCTTCGAGGGCGCGCGGCAGAGGGCCCTCGACGCTGCGTACGCGGAAGGAGCCCGCGAGGGCCGCGAGGGCGTCGGGGACCGGGAGCCGGTGGAGGTAGCGGTGGATGGCGCGGACCCGGAGGGGGTAGCGCGCGGTGTCCACCAGGAGGACCAGGCCGAAGTCCCATGGGCCGGCCGACGGGTGCTCGGAGCGGAGTCGGAGGTTGGTCGCCCAGCGGTGGTGCCCGTCCGCGATCAGGGCTTGGTGGTGGGAGAGATCTGACTGGATCTCGGCGAGGTCGGCGGGGTCGGTGACGGCCCACAGTCGGTGGCTGAAGCCGTCCTCCGTGGTCGTCGACAAGAGAGGCTTGTTCGTCACGGTGCGCTCGACGACGGCTGTGGCGCCCGTGGCCTCGCCGTCGGAGCGGTATGTCAGGAGCAGCGGCTCGAGGTTGGCGCTCGTCGCACGCATCAGGCCCGCGCGGTCCTCCACGACGTGGGGCATGACGCCTTCGTGGGGCAGGACGATGCCGTCGCGCGCCTCGGACAGGCGCAGGGCGCCGATGACGCCGCGCTGCAGGATGCCGGCGTCGCGCTGTTCGTAGACGTAGAGACTGGGCTCCGGGTCGGGCGCGAGGATGCCCTGGGAGAGCCAGGCGTGCAGGGTCTCGGCTGCCTGTTCGTTGCGGGCCTCCGGTGTGGTGGCCTGGGGGAGGATCAGCCGGACGATGTTGTGCGGGTCGGCGGACTCCAGGTGGAGCAGTCCGTCGGGCCGTACGACCACGTCGTACGGCGGGGACGTCACGGCGGCAAGGCTGCCGACCCGTTCGGGGACGTAGCGCACGCCTCGGAACGGGATCAGGTCGAGGCCTTGGTCGTCGGTGTGACCCGCTGTGTTCATTGCTGCATCGTATGTGTGTCAGTGGCATAAGCGATGATCGGGGGAGTGGGACCGATCGAGGAGCGATGCGTAATGAGCCAGACCGTCAGGACACGCCCCGAAGGCAGCCAGAATGTGCTGAGTGAGGCGTATGACACGGCGCTGCTCGACCTGGACGGGGTGGTGTACGCGGGCGGGCACGCGATCGTGCACGCCGTCGAGTCGCTCGGGACGGCTCGCGCGGGCGGCATGCATCTCGCGTACGTGACGAACAACGCACTGCGTACGCCGGACGCGGTGGCCGCGCATCTGACGGAGCTCGGCATTCCGACCGGGGCCGCGGACGTCATCACGTCCGCGCAGGCGGCGGCGCGGCTTGTGAGCGAGCAAGTCCCCGCGGGCGCACGGGTGCTGGTGGTCGGCGGGGAAGGACTGCGGGTCGCGCTGCGGGAGCGCGGGCTCGAGCCGGTGGAGTCGGCGGACGACGGTCCTGTGGCGGTCGTGCAGGGGTACGGCGGTCCCGACATGGCGTGGGGGCGGTTCGCCGAGGCCTGTTACGCGATCGCGCGTGGGGTGCCGTGGTTCGCGTCCAACACGGACCTGACGATTCCGAGTGCGCGGGGCATCGCGCCGGGCAATGGCGCGGCGGTCGAGGTCGTGCGCATCGCGACGGGCGCGGAGCCGCAGGTGGCGGGCAAGCCGCTGCCCCCGATGCACCGCGAGACGATTCTGCGGACGGGCGCCGAGCGGCCGTTGGTCGTGGGGGACCGGCTCGACACGGACATCGAGGGCGCGTTCAACGGCGAGGTGGACTCGCTGCTGGTCCTGACCGGGGTCACGGACGGCGCCCAGCTGCTCGCGGCCCCGCCCGAGCACCGGCCCACGTACGTGGACGCGGATCTGCGCGGCATGCTGACCGGTCAGCCCGAAGTGGCCCCGGCGGAGGGCGGCTTCGGCTGCGGCGGGTGGACGGCGTCGGCCCGGGGGCAGGAGCTGGTGCTCGACGGCGAGGGCGATGTGATGGACGGGCTGCGGGCGCTGTGCGCGGCGGCGTGGACGGAGGCGGGGGACGGGGTGTGCACGCTGGACGCAGAGAAGGCGTTGTCGCGGCTGGGGGTGTAGCTCGACTGCGGGTGGTTCCACCGAGGGTGGCTGCACCGCGGGTGGCTCGACCGCGGGTGGTTCCACCGAGGGTGGGCCGACCGCCCGTCAGGCCGTCTCGTTGCGGTCGATCAGCTCGTCCGTGGTGGTGCCCTTGCGCCAGTAGCCGGAGAACGAGATCCGCTTGCGGTCGAAGCCGCGGTCGCCGACCAGGTGGCGGCGGACCGTCTTGACCGTCGCGGACTCGCCCGTGACCCAGGCGTACGGAGTGCCAGAAGGCAGCTCAGCGGCACGGATCGCCGACGGTGTGCCGCCCTCCTGCGTGAGCCAGGTGATGTCGGCGTCGGCCTTCGTGGGCAGCTCCTGCTTGTCCGCCAGGTCGTGGACCTCGATCCAGACTCGGGCGGGTGTGGCCGGCGGGAGCGTCTCCAGGATGGCCGCCACCGCGGGGAGCGCCGACTCGTCGGCGGTCAGCAGGACCCAGTCGGTGTCCTGCGGCGGCCTGAAGTCGTAGGCGCCGTTCTCGTCCTCGATCGGGGCGAGTACGCCGATCCGCGCGCCGGGGCGGGCGGACCGCGCCCAGCTGGTGGCCGGGCCATCGGAGGGCGAGGGAGCCGGGCCGTGGACCGCGAAGTCGACGATCAACTCGTCGGGGTCGCGGCGCAGTTCACGCGTGGTGTAGGTGCGCATGATGCCCCGGACGTCGGGGTCGAGGGCGAGCCAGTCGGCGTACCAGCCGGCCGCGTCCCCGTCCGACGTGTCCGGCATGACGGGGGCGTCCTGCCCCGGCTGCGGCAGGAACACCTTGATGCGCTGGTCACGGCCCGCTGACGCCATCCGCGCCAGGCCGTCGCCGCCGAGGGCCACGCGGATCATGGAGGGGGTGACGTACTCGGTGCGCAGCACGTGGACGTCGAAGAAGTGGTACGGGGATTCAGTCATCAGGTGAGCCTCTTCGACTTCTCGATGGCGGCGGCGAGTTGTTCGAGCACGGGGGCGAAACCGGCGTAGCTGTAGCGCTCCTCCATCGACCAGGGCACGGTCTGGCCGGCCTTGACGGCGGGGAGCAGCTTCCAGGTGGGTTTCTTCGCGAGCTCCTTGGGCGGCAGCGCGCTCGAACGGTTGTCCATCATGATGAGATCGGCGTGGTATTTGTCGGCGTTCTCCCAGCTGAGGAACTCCCAGAAGCCCCATTCGTCGCTCTTCTTGCCGTCGACGAACTCGACGCCGAGGTCCTTGAAGTAGTTCAGGTCGCAGTAGGAGTCCGGCACGGCGACGTAGAACTGGTCGGCGTCGCCGGTCATCGCGAGGACCTTCAGGCCGCGGTTGCCCTTGGCCGCCTTGCGCAGTCGGCGCTCGGCCTTGTCGAAGCGGGCCTTGGCCGCGCGCACCTTCTTCGTCCCGAGGTCCCCGCCGAGCGCCTCGGCGAGCTCGGTGTAGCGCTTGAGCGGTTCGAGCAGGGAGACGCGGGCGCCCTTGATGCCGACGGTGGGCGCGAGCGCCTCGATCTTCTTGGTGCTGTCCGCGGGCACGAACCAGAGGGCGGGCGGCGGGAACATGTTGCTGATCAGGAGGTCGGGCTTCAGGCCCGCGTACTTCTCGATGTTGAACTGGTTGAAGGACTCGCCGAGGCTCGTCAGTTCGCCGACATCGAGATCGCCCGCCTGCGGGTTGGGCTTGCCGTCCACCGGCTTGGAGGGGCCGAAGACTCCCGTGCAGGAGACGCCGTAGTCGTGCAGGGCCGCCGCCGTGCTGATGTAGGCGACGATGTTCTTCGGGGTGTGGTTCACCTCGGCGGTCTTGCCGCGGTCGTCCTTGAAGCTCCAGGGCTTGGAGCCCGAGTCCTTCTCCGACTTCTTCTCGCTCCCGCAGGCGGTGATCAGGGCGCCGAGGCCGAGGGCCCCGCCGGAGGTGAGCAGACCGCGGCGGGACAAGCCTCTGCCGGCAAGGGGGCGGTGAGTGGTGGACATCAGGCTGCCGCCTTCTTCGACTTGTCGACGGCTGCCGCGAGCCGCTCGATGAGCGGTGCGTAGCCGGCGTGACTGAACTGGGCTTCGTTGGACCAGGAGATGACCTGGCCGGCCTTGACCGCGGGGAGCTTCGCCCAGGTCGGTTTGGACTTCTTGAGCTCGGCGGGCTGGAGGTTGCCGGTGCGTCTGTCGACGAGGATCAGATCGGCTTCGTACGTGTCGGCGTTCTCCCAGCCCAGCTCCTGGAAGAAGCCGCCCTCGGCTGTCTTCGCAGGGGTGACGAACTCGACGCCCAGGTCGGCGTAGTGCCGCAGGTCGGTGAAGTCGGCCGGATCGCCCACGTAGAGCAGGTCGGCCTGCGCCGAGACCGCCATGACCTTGAGGCCGCCGCGGGCCTTCGCCGCCTTCGCGGACTTGCGGAGGGTCTCCGACGCCGCCTCGAAGCGCTTCTTCGCGGCGGTGACCTTCTCGGCGTCGAGGTCGGCGCCGAGGGACTGCGCGAGTTCGGCGAAGCGGCCGATCACCTTCGTCAGGGAGGACTTGCCGGTGAGGATGCCGACGCTCGGCGCGAGGGAGGTGATCTTCTTGGCGGAGTCGTCGGGGACGTACCAGAGCTTCGGTGACTCGTTCATGGTGCTGACGAGGAGCTCGGGGCGGAGATTCGCGTACTTCTCGATGCTGAACTCGCCCCAGGCGTTGCCGAGGATGGTCACCTTGTCGACATCGACGCCCCCGGCCTGGATGTCGGGTTCGCCGTTCTTCTGCTTCGTCGGGCCGAAGACGCCGGTGCACTCGACGCCGAAGTCGTGCAGCGCGGCGGCCGCGCCGATGTAAGCGACGATCCTGCGCGGGGTCTTGGCGGCTTTCGCGGTGGTGCCGCGGTCGTCCTCGAAGCTCCAGCCCGTGCCGCCGCCTGACGATTTTGCGCCGCCGTCCTTGCCGCCGCATGCTGTCAGGAGCCCGCCGATGCCGAGGGCGCCACCCACGGCGAGCGCACCACGTCGGGTCAGAGCCGGAGGTATCGGGCGGCGGGCGCGCATAGGTGGTGCTTCTCTCGTCGAAGTCAAGTGCGAGGGTAGGCTAACCTAACCTGGTGTTGGTCGACAGTCCCCCAGAAGCCGGCGCGGAGAGTGCCCCCGCGCCACCCAACCGCCGCGCGATACGCAGCGCCGGGCTCCTCGTCTCGGTCTGTGTGCTGCTGCTCGTCGTCGTGGCGAGCATCGCGGTCGGTGCCAAACAGATGCCCCTGGACCAGGTCTGGCACGGCCTTTTCCAGGACACCGGGACGTACGGCGATGTCGTCGTCGGAGAGCGGCTCTCGCGGACGCTGCTCGGCGTGCTCGTCGGCGTGGCCCTCGGCCTCGCAGGCGCCGTCCTGCAGGCGCTGACGCGCAATCCGCTGGCCGACCCGGGGCTGCTCGGCATCAACCTCGGTGCGTCGGCCGCCGTCGTCACCGCCATCAGCTTCTTCGGCGTCACCTCGCTGAGCGGCTATGTGTGGTTCGCCTTCGCCGGAGCGGCAGTTGTCGGCGCCGCCGTCTACGCCCTCGGCGGGACGCGCAACGCGACGCCCGTACGGCTCGCGCTCGCCGGTACGGCGCTGAGCGCCGCGCTCTACGGCTATCTGCAGGCCGTGATGATCACCGACAACGCCGCGCTCAACAAGATGCGCTTCTGGACGGTCGGTTCGCTGGCATCGGCCAAGAACGAGACCATCCTTCAGGTCCTGCCCTTCCTCGTGATCGGCATCGTGCTCGCGCTCGGCCTCGCCAGGCCGCTCAACGCCATGGCCATGGGCGACGACACCGCCCGCGCGCTCGGCGCCCATCTGAACCGCACCCGCGCCCTGTCCATGGCCGCCGCGACCCTGCTCTGCGGGGCCGCGACCGCGGCCTGCGGGCCCATCATGTTCGTCGGCCTGATGGTGCCGCACGTCGTGCGCTCCTTCACCGGGCCCGACATGCGCTGGATCCTGCCGTACGCCGCGATCCTCTCGCCGGTCCTTCTGCTCGGCGCCGACGTCATCGGGCGCATCGTCGCGCGGCCCGCGGAGCTGCAGGTCGGCATCATCACCGCGTTGATCGGCGCCCCGGTCTTCATCTTTCTCGTACGACGGCGGAGGCTGGCTCAGCTGTGAAGGCGATACGCACCCGGGGCGGGCTCAGCTTCCGTCTCGACGTCCGCACGGCCGTGGTCGTCGCCGTGCTCATCGTGGCCGCGCTCGCTGCGAGCGTCGTCCTGATCGGCACCGGCGACTTCTACATCCCCACTGCCGACGTCATCCGCACCCTGCTCGGCAACGGAGACGCCGGGCAGGAGTTCATCATCAACGACCTGCGTCTTCCGCGGGTCCTTGTCGGCCTGCTCGTGGGCGCCGCGCTCGGGCTCGGCGGCGCGATCTTCCAGTCCATCTCCCGCAATCCGCTGGGCAGTCCGGACATCCTCGGCCTCGGCCAGGGGTCCACCGCGGGCGCGCTCATCATGATCGTCCTCTTCCAGGGCACCGCGGTGCAGGTCGCGGGCGGGGCGCTCGTGGGCGGTCTGGTGACCGGCTTCGCGATCTATGTGCTCGCCTGGAAGCGGGGCGTGCACGGCTTCCGGTTCGTCCTGGTCGGCATCGGTGTCTCTGCCTTCGTCACTGCGATCAACGGCTATCTGCTCACCAAGGCGGACCTCGTCGACGCCGCGCGCGCCGTCGTCTGGATGACCGGCTCCCTCAACGGACGGGACTGGGAGCAGGTCTGGCCGTTGCTCGTCCTGTGCGCGATCCTCGTACCGCTCGTCATGACGTACGCCCGTCCGCTGCGGATGCTGGAGATGGGCGACGACGTCGGGTACGCGCTCGGCGTGCCCGTCGAGCGCACCCGCATCGTCCTGATGGCCTCGGCGGTGCTGCTCACCGCC
>NZ_BAAAUG010000178.1:0-7546 GCF_039533825.1 Streptomyces rectiviolaceus | reverse complement strand
CCGCGGCGGCCGGCCCCGTCAGCTTCGTCGCGCTCACCGCGCCGCAACTGGCCAGGCGGCTCACGCGCTCGCCGGGGCCGAACCTCATGCCCGCGATGTTCATGGGCGCCACCCTGCTCATCGTCGCGGACTGGGCGTCGCAGCGGGCCTTCGGCGCCGATCAGCTGCCCGTCGGCGTGGTCACGGGCGTGCTCGGCGGGATCTACCTGCTGTGGCTCCTCGTCATCGAGCGCAAGGCGGGGCGGATATGAAGGCGCGCACGGCCATGAACACGAATACCTCTGAGAGCACCGACAGGCAGGAGCGTGCCGCAGTGAACCGGCTCATCGCGGACGACGTGACCCTCGGCTACGACCAGCGCGTCATCGCCGAGAAGTTGTCCGTCGAGATACCCGACAACTCCTTCACGGTGATCGTCGGCCCGAACGCCTGCGGCAAGTCCACCCTGCTGCGCGCCCTGTCCCGGATGCTCAAGCCATCCGCGGGCCGTGTCCTGCTCGACGGCAACGTCATCCAGTCGCTGCCCGCGAAGAAGGTGGCGCGGACGCTCGGCTTGCTCCCGCAGTCGTCCATCGCGCCCGACGGCATCACGGTGGGCGACCTGGTGGCGCGCGGGCGCTATCCCCACCAGGGGCTCCTTCGCCAGTGGTCGGCGGAGGACGAGCGGATCGTGGGCGAGTCGATGGCGTCGACCGGTGTCGCCGAACTGGCTGATCGCTATGTCGACGAACTCTCGGGCGGTCAGCGCCAGCGCGTCTGGATCGCGATGGCGCTCGCCCAGCAGACCCCGCTGCTTCTCCTGGACGAGCCGACGACGTTCCTCGACATCCAGCACCAGATCGACGTGCTCGACCTGTGCGCCGACCTCCACGAGGAGCAGGGCCGCACGCTCGTCGCCGTCCTGCACGACCTCAACCACGCGGCCCGGTACGCCACCCACCTCATCGCCCTGCGCGACGGCCAGGTCGTCGCCGAGGGCGCGCCGTCCGACATCGTCACGACGGAGCTGGTGCGGGACACCTTCGGGATGGACTGCCAGATCATCGACGACCCGGAGTCGGGGACGCCGCTGGTGGTGCCCGCGGCGCGACGGGGACGGACGAAGCCGAAGGCGACTGCCGAAGCCGGGGCTAAAGCAGCGACCTGAGGCGGAGCAGGTCGCGCAGGCCCGCCTCCAGCTTGACCCGGCCGGAGGCCCAGGCCTTCGCGAAGTTCAGCTCGCCGTCGACCATCGCCACGAGATCGTCGCCGGACATGGTGAGGCGGATCTCGGCCTTCTCGCGAGGGGGGCCGGGATGCGTGTCGAGCACCGTGATCCGGCCGTTCTCGAGGCGGCCCGTGAAGGTCACGTCAAGATCGGTGATGCGGCAGCTCAGCGAGCGGTTGAGCGCGGCGGCGCTGCGTACGCCGCCTTCGGCGCCCGCAAGGTTGTCCGAGAGTCTGTCCAGCGCCGTGCGGCACTCTTCGATCGTCGCCATCGTGATCGACGGTACCGCAGCGCTTCGAGGTAGCGTCTGGGCATGAGCGACTCGATGCCGGGCCCCGAGCCTGAGCCGGTGGAGCCCGAGGCCGCGGAGGCGGAGGCGGAGACGTACGACCCCGTCGGGCCCGCGCCCCTCGGGGTGGAGCGTGTCCCCACCGGTGACGCGGAGGTGGACAGCCTGCTCCGGCGTCTCGGCGACGCCGACCACCTCGCCACGGACGGCCACATCGAGGTGTACGAGGATGTACACCGGGGACTGCGTGACGCGCTGACCGCGCTCGACGCACGCCCCGGGCCGCCGGTGCCCTCACCCATGGGGACGCCCGCGCCTTCGTCCCAGCACTCACCCCCGTACAACAGGAGCTGAACAGAACGTGGCAGGAGTGGCAC
Source organism: Streptomyces rectiviolaceus (assembly GCF_039533825.1). Lineage (NCBI taxonomy): Bacteria > Bacillati > Actinomycetota > Actinomycetes > Kitasatosporales > Streptomycetaceae > Streptomyces > Streptomyces rectiviolaceus. The sequence continues at coordinate 5,673 of NZ_BAAAUG010000178.1, read as the reverse complement.
GCCGCCGCCTCGACGCCGAACTGGTCCGCCGCAAGCTGGCGCGCTCGCGCGAGCACGCCAGCCAGCTGATCGCCGCAGGGCGGGTGACCGTCGACAAGAACACCGCGACGAAGCCCGCGACGCAGGTGGAGACCGCCGCCGCCATCGTGGTCGCGACCGACGACAGCGACCCCGACTACGTCTCGCGCGGCGGCCACAAGCTGGCGGGCGCGTTCGCCGCGTTCGTGCCGCAGGGCCTGGTCGTCGAGGGGCGGCGCGCGCTCGACGCGGGCGCGTCCACCGGCGGCTTCACCGATGTGCTGCTGCGGGCGGGCGCCTCGGGCGTCGTCGCCGTGGACGTCGGGTACGGCCAGCTCGCCTGGTCGCTGCAGAGCGACGACCGGGTCACCGTCAAGGACCGTACGAACGTACGTGAGTTGACGCTGGAGGCCATCGACGGCACCCCCGTCGACCTGGTCGTCGGCGACCTCTCGTTCATCCCGCTCGGCCTGGTCCTTCCCGCTCTCGTGCGCTGCGCCGCCCCGGACGCCGACCTGGTCCTCATGGTCAAGCCGCAGTTCGAGGTCGGCAAGGAACGTCTGGGCAGCGGCGGTGTGGTGCGCAGCGCGGAACTGCGGGCCGACGCCGTACGCGGTGTGGCGCGCCAGGCGTGGGGGCTCGGGCTCGGTGTACGTGGCGTGACCGCGAGCCCGCTGCCCGGACCTTCCGGAAATGTCGAGTACTTTCTGTGGCTGCGTGCCGGGGCGCCCGAACTCGACCCGGCGGACGTTGACCGTGCCGTGGCGGAGGGGCCCCGTTGACCCAGACCCGAGTGACCCAGACCCGAGCTCGTACTGTTTTCCTGCTCGCGCACACCGGACGGCCGGCCGCCATCCGCAGTGCCGAACTCGTCGTCCAGGGGCTGCTGCGCAGCGGCATCGGCGTACGGGTCCTCGAGGCTGAGGCGGCCGATCTGCCGCTGCCGCCCGAGGTCGGCACGGTGAAGGAGGCCACTCCCCAGTGCCTCGACGGCTGTGAACTGCTCGTCGTGCTCGGCGGCGACGGCACGCTGCTGCGCGGCGCCGAGTTCGCCCGCGCCTCCGGCGTGCCGATGCTCGGCGTGAATCTGGGCCGTGTCGGCTTCCTCGCCGAGGCCGAGCGCGACGACCTCGACAAGGTCGTCGACCGGGTGGTGACGAGGGCGTACGAGGTCGAGGAGCGGATGACCATCGACGTCGTCGTGCGCAGCAACGGCGACGTCGTGCACCGCGACTGGGCGCTCAACGAAGCCGCCGTGCAGAAGATGTCGGCCGAGTTGATGCTCGAGGTCGTCCTGGAGATCGACGGGCGCCCGGTCACCGGCTTCGGCTGCGACGGCATCGTGTGCGCGACGCCGACCGGCTCCACCGCGTACGCCTTCTCCGCGGGCGGGCCCGTGGTGTGGCCGGAGGTGGAGGCGCTCCTGATGGTGCCGATCAGCGCCCACGCCCTGTTCGCCAAGCCCCTGGTGACCTCGCCGGACTCCGTGCTCGCCGTCGAGGTCCAGCAGCACACGTCGCACGGGGTGCTGTGGTGCGACGGCCGGCGGACCGTGGAACTGCCGCCGGGGGCCCGGGTCGAGGTGCGCAGGGGCGAGGTGCCGGTGCGGCTCGCACGGCTGCACCACGCGTCGTTCACGGACCGCCTCGTGGCCAAGTTCGCGCTGCCGGTCTCGGGGTGGCGCGGGGCGCCTCACTAGCCGTACGCGCCAGGCACCCTCGCGTTGCGCCGGGCGCCGCCGCTAGGCCGTGCTGACCACGGATATCGCGCGGCGCCGCATCACCGACGCCACCGGCAGGCCCGTGGCCAGCAGTGTGAGGAGCAGGGTGCCCGCCGCGATCCCCGTCGGCACGCCCCACGGCAGGTGGGGGAGCGACGAGCCGAAGGCCGTGCTGAGGATGGGGGCCAGCGTGCCGAGCGCGATGGCGGCGCCGAGCAGGAGCGCCGTCCCCGCGACGACCACGGCCTCCCAGGCCGCCATCGCCCGCACCTGGGCCCGCTGGCTGCCCACGACCCGCAGCAGGGCGACATCACGGCGGCGCTCGAAGGAGATCATGGCGAGGGTGTTCGCCGCGGCGATGGCGGCGAAGCCCGCGTACAGCCCCGTGCCCACATAGTCGAGCCAGACCTCGCCCGTGCTCCCCGCGGAGCCCGTGTAGTGCTCCGCCGTCGTGTGCATGCCGATCTTGGTCAGGCCGAAGCCCACGACCAGGACGAGCGGCACGACCGCCGCGGAGAAACGGCGGGGCTGCGAGCGGACGTTGAGCATCGCCAGGCGCGCACTGCTGCCGAACCGGCCCACCAGCGCGGAGACCAGCCAGGCCGCGGGCCCGATGATCCGCGGGCCGAGCAGCCCCGCGCCGACGCAGAAGAGGATCAGGACGAGGAACGCCCCCTCACCCGCCTCGTCCGCGGGCTGCTTCGACAGGAGCACCGAGACCACGCACGCCCCCGCGACAGCGATGAGGCCGAGCGGCGCCCGCAGCAGGCCGAGCCCCCGTCGCCCCGTCGCCGCCTCGCTCAGGGCGCGGGCCGGGCGAAGGAGCGAGAACCGCAGCGCCGAGAGGACCGCGGCGAGCGTCGTCGTCACCACGGCCACGCCCAGGCACACCGGCAGGGCGACCCAGCTGAACCGGAAGTCCACCTCGGCGGGGAGCAGTCCGTGCGAGACCATGCCCGCGTGCCACCACCGCGCGGCGAAGCCGCCGAGGACGAAGCCGGCGAGCGCCGCCGGTATCGACGCGGTCAGGGCCTGGACGGCCACCGCGCGGCGGATCTGGCGGGGCCTGGCGCCGATGGAGCGCACCATGGCCAGCTCGCGGTGCTGCTGCGTGACGGCCGTGCCCATCGTCGACGCGACGACGAATATCGACATGTAGATGGAACCGATCAACAGGACGACGGCCATGTCACCGACGCCGTTCTCGGTGATCTGCTCGCGTGCCCGCGCGGAGAGCCCGTCCGTGCCCGTCGCGGCGAGCATCATCGTCGAGGCGCTCACCACGGTCGCCGCGAACAGCGCGGCCACCGCCGTGCCCACGAATGCCGGGCGGTGCGCGCGCAGCGCCGCCTGTGAAAGTCCCGTTCCCATAGTGATCAGCTTGGGGCGCTGGGGCACCCGCGCACCAGGAGGCTGGCAGGAAGATCATGGTGGGGTAATCCCCACCCTCCTGCGAGTGACGGCGTCCGTTCGGTCCGCCTTTGCCACCTGCGTCTTCGTGGAAGGAAGGTGGAAGGAGACCAGGTGCCGTCGCACACCTGGCCCATGACCTCGTAAGGTCGTGTCCGTGTTGGAGGAGATGCGGATACGGTCGCTCGGAGTCATCGACGACGCGGTGGTCGAGCTGTCGCCGGGGTTCACCGCCGTGACGGGCGAGACCGGTGCGGGCAAGACGATGGTGGTCACCAGCCTTGGCCTGCTGCTCGGCGGACGCGCGGATCCCGCTTTGGTGCGGATCGGCGCCAAGGCGGCGGTGGTGGAGGGGCGGATCACTGTGCCCGCGGGCGCCTCGGCCGCCGTGCGCGCGGAGGAGGCGGGGGCCGAACTCGACGACGGGGCGCTGCTGATCAGCCGTACCGTCTCGGCGGAGGGGAGATCCCGCGCGCATCTCGGCGGGCGGTCGGTCCCGGTGGGTCTGCTGTCCGAGCTCGCCGACGACCTCGTCGCGGTGCACGGTCAGACGGACCAGCAGGGCCTGCTCAAACCGGCCCGGCAGCGCGGGGCGCTCGACCGGTACGCGGGCGACGCGGTCACCGTGCCGCTGGCCAAGTACACGGCGGCGTACCGCAGGCTGCGGGCCGTGACGACCGAGGTCGACGAGATCACCACGCGTGCGCGTGAACGGGCCCAGGAGGCCGATCTGCTGCGCTTCGGCCTCGACGAGGTCGCGGGCGTCGAGCCGCGGGCGGGCGAGGACACCGAACTGGCCGCCGAGGCCGAGCGGCTCGGCCACGCGGAGGCCCTGGCCTCCGCCGCCACGTCTGCGCACGCCGCGCTCGCGGGCAACCCCGAGGACCCGGAGGGCGTCGACGCCACGACGCTGGTGGCGGGCGCCCACAGGGCCCTCGATGCGGTGCGTTCCCACGACCCCGCCCTGGCCGCCCTCGCCGAGCGGATCGGCGAGATCGGGATCCTCCTCGGCGATGTCGCGGGGGAGCTCGCGGGATACGCCGACGACCTCGACGCCGATCCCCTGCGCCTCGCGGCGGTGGAGGAGCGGCGGGCCGCGCTCACCCAGCTGACCCGGAAGTACGGCTCCGACATCGATTCCGTGCTCGCCTGGGCAGAGGAGGGTGCCGCGCGGCTCACCGAACTCGAGGGCGACGACGACCGTCTCGACGAGCTGACCGCCGAGCGGGACGCGCTCCGTGGTGAACTCGCGGGGCTCGCGCAGGCGTTGACCGACGCGCGTCAGGAGGCGGCGTCGCGGTTCGCGGCGGCCGTCACCGAAGAGCTTGCCTCGCTTGCGATGCCGCACGCGCGCGTGACGATCGACATCACCAGTACGGAGGTGCCGGACGGCGCGGACGGTGTGCCGGTCGACGGGCGCCTGGTCGCGTACGGCCCGGCGGGTGTCGACGAGGTGGAACTCCTCCTGGCACCGCATCCGGGCGCCCCGCCCCGGCCGATCGCCAAGGGCGCGTCCGGCGGTGAGCTGTCGCGCGTGATGCTCGCCGTCGAGGTCGTCTTCGCGGGCACGGACCCCGTTCCGACGTATCTCTTCGACGAGGTCGACGCCGGTGTCGGCGGCAAGGCCGCGGTCGAGATCGGCCGCAGGCTCGCCAGGCTCGCCAAGTCCGCGCAGGTCGTGGTCGTGACGCACCTGCCCCAGGTGGCGGCGTTCGCCGACCGGCAGCTCCTTGTGGAGAAGACGAACGACGGGTCCGTGACGCGGTCCGGGGTTCTCGTGCTCGAAGGGGAGGACCGGGTGCGGGAGTTGTCGCGGATGCTGGCCGGTCAGGAGGACTCGGAGACCGCTCGGGCGCATGCGGAGGAGTTGCTGGCGACGGCTCGGGGGGACGGGTAGCGGGCGGGGGCGCCTTGAGCGGGCTCGCTGCGTACCGCCGGTCACCGGCTTCGCCGAGTTCGTCCTCAAACGCCGGACGGGCTGAACGGGCTGAGGGCGGGATCGGCCGGTCTGGAGGCGGGATCGGGCGGGTTGAAGGCGGGAGCGGCCGGGTTGAAGGGTGAGCCGGTCCGGTCTGAGGGCGGGATCGGACGGTCTGAGGGCGGGACCGGCCGGTCTGAGGGCGGGATCGGGCGGGTTGAAGGGTGAGCCGGTCTGGTCTGAAGGCGGGACCGGCCGGTCTGAAGGCGGGATCGGCCCGGTCTGGAGGCGGGGTCGGCCGGTCTGAAGGCGGGATCGGGCGGGTTGAAGGGGATCCCGTCCGTTCTTGAAGCGGGTTCGGGCGGGCTGTGAGTGAGCCCGGGCGGGCCGAAAGTAGGCTGGCTCGCATGATCGACCGTAAGCCCGCCCGGCGGCTCACCGCCCTCCTCGCCTCAGCCGCCGTCACCCGCGCGGCCACCACCGCGCTGCGTTCACGCGCACCCGGCGGGCCCGACCGCTGGCAGCGGAAGAACTATGCGGGGCGGGCAGTGGAGTTGTACGCCGGGCCCGCCGCCGCCCTCGGTGCGGCGGCCGCAGCCGTGGCGCT
>NZ_BAAAUG010000177.1:40227-44974 GCF_039533825.1 Streptomyces rectiviolaceus | reverse complement strand
TGGCCCGCGGTTACCTTCGCCGTCCCTCGCTCACAGCTGAGCGTTTCGTTGCCGATCCGCATGGTCCGGCCGGGTCGCGGATGTATCGCACCGGGGATCTGGCTCGCTGGCGGGCGGACGGGAATCTGGAGTTCCTGGGGCGGGTCGATCAACAGGTGAAGATCCGGGGCTTCCGGATCGAACTGGGGGAGATCGAGGCCGCGTTGGCCAAGCACGAGCACGTGGCCCAGTCCGTGGTCGTGGTCCGCGAGGACGCGGGCGGCATCAAGCAGCTCATCAGCTACGTCGTCCCCCCGCCCGGCGCCGATGCCGAGCCCTCGGACATACGCGCCCGCCTCGGCGAGGGACTGCCGGACTATATGGTCCCGGCCGCGGTGATGGTGCTGGATGCGCTGCCACTGACACCCTCCGGCAAGCTGGACCGCAAGGCCCTGCCCGAGCCGGACCTCAGCCGGGCAAGCACCGGCCGAGCGCCGCGCACACCTCAGGAAGAAGTGCTGTGCGGGCTGTTCGCCGAAGTCCTGGGCCTGCCCCGGGTCGGCATCGACGACAGCTTCTTCGAGCTCGGCGGGCACTCGCTCCTCGCCACCCGACTCGTCTCCCGCATCCGAGCGGCCCTCGGCGCCGAACTCGGCATCCGTACCCTCTTCGAAGCCCCCACCGTCGCCACCCTCACCGTCCAACTCGACCACGGCAGAGCCGAGGACGACTTCGATGTACTGCTGCCCATCCGGGCACAGGGGAGCAGGCCGCCCCTGTTCTGCGTGCATCCGGCAGCCGGTATCAGCTGGGTGTACTCCGGGCTGCTGCGGCACCTCGACGCCGACATCCCGCTCTACGGGCTCCAGGCGCGCGGGATCACCGAGCCCGAGCACCGGGCGGGAACCCTCGGTGAGCTGGCTGCCGACTACCTGGAGCAGATCCGCAAGGTCCAGCCCAACGGCCCCTACCGGCTGCTTGGCTGGTCCTTCGGCGGCGGTGTCGCCCAGGAGATCGCCGTACAGCTGCAGGAACAGGGCGAGCGGGTCGCCGTACTGGCGCTCATGGACAGCTACCCCGGCGGTGGCGAGCAAGTCCGCCGCGGCGCTCCGACAGCCCGGCCGGAGCAGGGCGACCTCGCCGGCATGCTCGACTCGCTCGGCTTCCGCACCCGGGATGCCGAAGGCCGGACCCTGGCCCCCGCCGAACTGACCGAACTGCTCGCCGCCGAGGGCAGCCCGCTGTCAGCGCTCGACGCGAGCAGGCTGACCGCGCTCGCCCGGGCCTTCGCCGACCATGTGCGGCTCGCCAGGGAGGCCCAACACCGGCTGTACGACGGCGATCTGCTCTTCTTCACCGCCACGGCCGACAAGACACCGGCCGACCCGACAGCCCAATCCTGGCGGGCCCATGTCACCGGCCGGGTCGACGACCACCCGGTGGCCTGTGCGCACGGGGCCATGACCCAGCCGGACCCGCTCGCGGAGATCGCGGGGCCGCTCGGCAGGGCGCTGAACCGCCCCTGACGGCCGGATCCGGCCATGACGACCACTTCATCGATCACCCCCACGAACGAACCGAGGGAAGCAGCAGTGCAGACAAACCCGTTCGAGAACGCCGACACGAGCTACCTGGTACTCGTCAACGACGAGGGCCAGCGCTCCCTGTGGCCCGCCACCATCGACGTACCGGCGGGCTGGACCGTCGAGTTCGGCCCCGAGGCCCGCCAGCACGCCGTCGACCACATCGAGGCCGCCTGGCAGGACATGCGCCCGCGCAGCCTGGTGCGTGCCGTGGAGGGTGAGGCCGCATGACCGGGGAGCGGGCCGGACAGCAGAACACGGCGCCGCCCGGCCTGCGGGAGCGGCTCGTCGTGAGGATGCGTACACCCTGGTGGGCGATGTTCGCCATCTGCTTCGCCAGCGCCGTGGTGCTGCTCGACACCACCGCGGTCAATGTGGCCCTCGCCGAGATCGGCACCGGCCTCGACGCGGGTCTCGACCAGGTCCTGTGGGTGGTCAACGCCTATCTGCTCTCGTACGCCGCCCTGTTGGTGATCGGCGGCCGGCTCGCCGACATGTTCGGGCCGCGCCGGGTCTTCCTGGTCGGCCTTGCCGTGTTCACGGTCTCCTCCGTCGGCTGTGGGATGGCCCAGGACGCGGGGCAGGCGATCGCCGCACGCCTCGCACAGGGTGTGGGCGCCGCCCTGCTCACTCCGCAGACCATCGTGATCATCACGCGGATCTTCCCTGCTGAGCGGCGGGGAAAGGCGATGGGCGTGTGGGGCGGGTTCGCGGGCATCGTCGCGGCGGCCGGGCCGACCTTCGGCGGCCTGCTCGCCGCTTCGCTCGGCTGGCGCTGGATCTTCTACATCAATGTGCCGGTCGGGATCATCGGCGCGGTCCTCGTTCTGCTCGCCGTGCCCAAGCTGGACACCGGCAAGAAACAGCGTCTCGATGTGCTCGGCGCGAGCGTCCTCGCCGTCGCGATGCTGGCCATCGTGTACGCGCTGCTTGAAGGCGAGGCGCACAACTGGGGCAGCCTGTGGGGTCCGGTGACCGTGCCGGTGCTCGCCGGTGCGGGGATCCTCGCTCTCGGTGCGTTCTTCCTGGTCGAGCGGGAGCGGCAGGGCCGGGATCCGCTGATTCCGTTCGCGGTGCTGCGGGACCGCAACTTCTCGCTCATGGCGGTTGTCGTCTGCGTGCTGCCGTGCGGGCTCGGTGGCGTCATGCTGCTCACGCCGCTGTACTTGCAGGACGTGCAGGAGTTCTCCGCCTTCCAGGCGGGCCTCCTTGTCGCGGTGGCGCCGCTGGTGTCGGTGTTCATCGCGCCGTACTCGGGCACGCTCACCGACCGGTTCGGCGGCAAGTACGTGCTGATCACCGGCCTCGGCTTCTTCGCGGGCGGCATCGCGCTGATGGGCGCGCTCATCCAGGACGGCTCCGGCTGGACCGTGCTGCTGCCCGGCCTGATCTGCGTCGGCATCGGCATGGGCGTCGGCTTCGCGCCGGCGAGTGTCGTGGCCTTCCGGAACATCGATCCCGGCATGGCCGGTTCGGCGTCCGGGGTGTTCAACACGACCCGGCTGAGCGGCAGTCTGCTCGGCAGCGCGGCCGTGGGCGCCGTGCTGCAGGCGCAGCTGGCGACCGGGGATGCCACCACCGCCATCAAGTTCACGATGTTCCTGCCCGTGGCGATCATGTCGGCGGGTACGCTGCTCACTCTGGCGATCCGGGAGAGTGCGCCGGGCACCGCGAACGAAAAGGCTGCCGAGCCCGAGCCAGAGCCCGAGCCCGCGGCCGAATCCGCGGCCGAATCCGCCGCCGAATCCGGGGCGGGCACGGAGCAGGAATCCTCGGTGGGGTTGCGCTGAGCCGATGCGGGCCGAGAATTCCTCAGGTTCCACATCCGTGGCGCATTGTCCGTATCCCGGAAGTCCAGGGAAACGGTGGGTGCAGGATGTGGTCCTTGGGCGGCCCCTGGGTGGTCCCCGGGAATTCTGTGAACGCGTTACCGGAAAAACGAAAGCCCGGCGAATCCGTGCTCGGTTATGCTGAATACGCATACCTGGTTCCGGCTGTCTGAAAGCGCGGAGATCCGCCCCTCCGGTCGCGCTCGGCGCGACCGCAAGGGCGGATCCCTTGTGCTGCCCGGACGGCTCAGACGACGTGCCGGCCGCCGTCCACCGTCAGTACGTCCCCGGTGGTGTACGCGGCGTTCGCCAGGTAGAGCGTCGCCTCCGCCACGTCCTCGGGCGTACCCACCCGGCGCAGCGGAGTGTTCGCGGTGATCCACTCGCGAGAGCTGTCCCAGACCTCTTCGGCCTCGTCGTACCAGGGGGTCTCGATGAGCCCCGGGGCGACGGCGTTCACCCGGATCGCCGGGCCGAGCTGGGTCGACAGCAGGCGCGTCATGTGGTTGAGCGAGGCCTTGCTGACCGCGTAGGGGATGGAGCTGCCGAGCGCCCGGGTCGCGGAGACCGAGGAGACGTTGATGATCGCTCCCGCCCCGCTGGCCCGGAGGTTGGGGACCGCGGCCGTGGTCATCTGCCAGGCGCCGATGACGTTGACCTCGAAGATGGAGCGCCAGACGTCGGCGTCGGCGGCCTCCAGGTCGTTCAGGGGGATGAAGCGGGTGGCGCCGGCGTTGTTGACGAGGATGTCGAGCCGTCCGTAGGCGTTCACGGCGCTCTCCACGAGGCGGCGGCAGTCGTCCGCCTTTGACACATCGCCCTGGACGTATATGGCGTCCGGGAGTTCCGCTGCCAATGCCTTGCCCGCGGCCTCGCTGCGCGCGGAGTTGACGACCACCTTGATGTTCTCAGCGGCAAGGCGGCGGGCCACTGCAGCGCCAATTCCGGATGACGATCCGGTGATCAGGGCGACGCGTTCCTCGCTCATTTCTACCTCCTGAAGCGTTGACAAATTGTTGAAGCGGATCATAGCTTACTGTCCGTCTTGCGGAAACGACTTTCCGTCTAATGGAATTATGGCGCTCGGTGTTCATTTCGCCGGGGGGTCGCCCGGGGGCCGTCCGGGGAATCGGTACTGAGCACGAGGAGAGTCATGGGGTCGTCGCCGAGAGTTTCAGCGGAGCCAGGTGCGGGGGGAGTTCACCGCATCGTCGAGGCGCGGCTGCACGACAACCCCGACGCCGTCGCGGTCCGTGAGGCCCTCACCGGAGTCGAGCTCAGCTATCAGGAGCTCTGGTACCGGGCGGGCGCCGTAGCTGGTCAGCTGGCCGCGCATGGCGTCGCGCCGGGCCGCCC
>NZ_BAAAUG010000177.1:0-40177 GCF_039533825.1 Streptomyces rectiviolaceus | reverse complement strand
CGCCGTCGACGTGGACCGCGGCGCCGAGCTCGCCGTCGCGTTGCTGGGCATCGCACGGGCCGGCGCCGCCTACCTCCCGCTCGACGGACACGCCCCGGCCGACCGGGCCGCGACCGTGCTCAAGGAAGCGGGGGTCGGCGCCATCATCGTCGGCGAGGGCCCGGCCCTGCGCTCCCGCCCGCTCGACGCCGACCCCGCCGTTCCGCGGTTCACCGTGCCGGAGGCGGTCCGGGCCGACACCCCGGCCCCCGATGTGCGGGTGGACGAGGAGTCCCCCTGCTGCGTCGGCTACACCTCGGGCTCCACGGGCGTCCCCAAGGGCGTGCTCGTCCCGCACCGTGCCGTCCGCGACCTGGTGACCGCGCCCGTCCATGGCGACCTGCACGCCGACGACCGGGTCGGCAGCGTCGCCAACACCGCCTTCGACGCCGCCACTTGGGAGGTCTGGGGCGCCCTCACCGCAGGCGCCACGCTGGTGGTGCTGCCCTCCGTGGTCGATGTCGACCTGCAGCGCTGGACCGCGCTGATCCGCGACGAGGGCATCAGCGCAATGCTGCTGACCACCTCGCTGTTCCACATGGTGGCCAGGGAGGCCCCAGGGGCGCTCGGTTCGCTGCGGCTGCTCTTTGTCGGTGGCGAACAGCTGGAGCTCCCGGCGGTCCGCCGGGTGCTGGCCGAGGGGCCGCCCGGACGCCTGGTCAATGTGTACGGGCCCACCGAGACCACCGTCCTCGCCACGTACTTCGACTGCACCGAGGCATCCCTGGCCGACCGGACCCGCGTTCCCATCGGCCATCCCGTGCGGGCGGCGGAGATCCACGTCCTCGACGACGCGCTCACCCCCGTCGCCCCGGGCGGCGTGGGCGAACTCTGCGTCGGCGGGCCCGGAGTGGCCACCGGCTACCTCGGGCAGCCGGAGCGCACCGCCCGGTCCTTCGTTCCGTACGCGGCATCCGACGGCACCCGCGGCACCATCTACCGCACCGGCGACCTGGCCCGCCAACTGCCCGACGGGGCTTACGAATTCATCGGCCGGGTCGACCGCCAGGTGAAACTGCGCGGCTTCCGGATCGAGCTGGAGGAGATCGAGGGGGCCGCCGTCGCCACCGGCCTGACCGAGGCCGCGTTCGTGGAGAAGATCGGCGAGGGGCCATCGGCCAAGCTGGCCGGCGCCTGTCTGGCCCCGGCACCCGGCGTGGACGTCACCGCCGAACTCGCCCGGCGGCTCGGCGGACAGCTGCCCTCCTACATGGTCCCCGCCCAGTGGCTGACCCTGGACACGCTCCCGCTCGGCTCCACGGGCAAGGCCGACCGGCGGCACATCGGAGAGCTGATCGGCGCGTTCGCCTCGGCCCAGGAGCAGCGCCCCGGCCCGGCCGGACGGTCCGCCGACGCGGTCCCTGCCGACGCGCTCCCGGCCGCCCCGCTCGCGGTCGACCCGGTCGAGGCTCGTATCGCCGGGGTCTGGGCCGAACTCCTCGGCACCCCGGACGTGTCCGCGTCCGACGATTTCATCAGCCTCGGCGGCAACTCGATCGTGGCCACCCAGGCCGCGTTCCGGCTCAGCGAACTGCTCGGCACACCGCTCGACCCCACCGACATCCTGCTCGCCGCGGACCTGGCGGAGCTGGCCGGGCAGATCCGGGCCGCCGGGGTGCGGGTCTAGGCCCTGTCGTCAAACCCCCGTCTGCCCCGGCCCTCCGCACGATGCGTGCCCGGCCCAACCCGCTGACGTAGCCCACTGCTTGACGCACCACGTGGTGCACCACTTGAGGAAGGAACCCCCGATGGCGCAGCCGCGCCCGTCCTCCCCTGCCGTGCCCCCGGCACCCCAGCGCCTCGCGGCCACCGTCGCGCCGCTGTCGCCCGCGCAGGAGCGGCTCTGGTTCATCCACCAGGCAGCACCCGACTCCGCGGTCTACAACGTGCCGCTCCTGAGCCGCTGGCGCAAGCGCATCAGCGTCCCGGCGCTCACCGCGGCCCTGGCCGCGGTCGTCGCGCGGCACGAGGTGCTGCGTACGAGCTATGCGGTACGTGACGGGGCCGCGGTCCAGCACATGGCCGAGCCCGGCTCCGTCCGCGTACCCCTGACCGTCATCGAGTCGGGGCCGCCGGGCGATCCGGAGCTGGCCCGGGAGGCCCGCGCGCCCTTCGCCCTCGACGCCGGGCCGCCGCTGCGCTGCACGGTGTGGCAGGAGGGCGACGGGTCCGGCACCATGCTGCTCACCGTCCACCACATCGCGATCGACGGCTGGTCCCTCGGCGCGCTCTACGGCGACCTCGCCGACGCGTACCGGCAGGCGCTCACGGGCGCTCGGCCGGTCCTGCCCGAACTGCCGGTGCAGTACGCGGACTTCGCGGTCTGGGACCGTGCGGTCGCCGACGACCCCGCGCTGGAGGCCCGCGTCCGCGAACGGGCCGCGCGGCTCGCCGGGGCGGTCGGCGAGCTTGAACTCGGTCCCTGCCCGCCACGCCGCCGCACCGCCGAGGGCGACCGCCGCGGCGAGCAGCACCGGTTCGCGCTCGACGCGGAGCTCTCGGCAGCGGCCGACGCCCTGGCCAAGCGGCTCAAGGTCACCCCGTTCGTCGTGCTGTTCGCCGCCTTCCAGGCCGTGGTGCAGCGCTGGACCGGGCGGCGTGAGTTCCTGCTCGGCACGGTCGCGGCCAACCGGCCGCACCCCGCGGTGGAGGGCCTCGTCGGCTTCTTCGTCAACAGCGTTCCGCTGCACTGCGCACCCGACCCCGAGGCCACCTTCGCCGAGCTGTGCACGGCGTCGCGCGGCGAGGCCTTCCGGGTCCTGGCCCATCAGAGGCTCCCGTTCGACCGGCTGACCGCCGCGGTCCGGGGCAACCTCGCCGACGTGGGATTCGTGCTCCAGAACGCACCGGCCGCCGACCCCGGGGGCCGCCACCCCTGGCACCCACCGGTCCTGCTCCCCACCGGCACCGCCAAACAGGACCTGTCCCTGATCCTCGAGTACGCGCCCGACGGCGGTCTCTCCGCCACCATCGAGTACGCCACCGACCGCTACCGGGCCGAGACCGCCGCCCACGTCGCCGAGAGCTACCGTGCCCTGCTGACCGCGGCCGTCGCCGACCCGGAGTCGCGGCTGCGTGAACTCCCGGTGACCCGGCGGGCGTCGGGGGAGCTGCCGTACGGGGTACTGACCGGCGCCGGGCCCTCCGCACGCGGAACCGGCGCCCTGACCGTGCTGCCCCTGCTCGAACAGCGCCTCGCCACCGCCGCCCCGGACGCCGTCGCCGTCACCTGTGCGGGACGGAATCTCACCTGGGGCGAGCTCGATGCCTGGTCGCGGACCGTGGCCGGGCAGCTTCGGGCGCATGGCGTCGGGCGGGGAGACCTGGTGCCGGTGCTCTCGGCACGGGGCGCTGCCCTGGTCGCCGGGTGGCTCGGGGTGCTGCGGGCCGGGGCGGCGTTCGTGCCGCTGGCCATGGACACCCCGGCCGCGCGCATCGAGTTCATCCTCGGCGAGACCGCGGCCCAAGTGGTGCTGGTCTGTGCGGAGGGCGCCGACCTCCTCGCCGGCCTCGGCACCGGTGCCAAGCCGGTACTGCTCGACGAACTACGCTCACAGGACGGCGAGTTGCTGCCGTTCGCCGGTGAGCAGCCAGTCGGTGACGACCCCGCCGCGGTGATCTACACCTCCGGCACCACCGGCCGCCCCAAGGGTGTACTCGTCCCGCACCGTGGGCTGCTCAACACCGCGCAGTGGTGGGGCCGGGACTGCGGGCTCGGCCCGGACGACCGGCTGCTGCTCACCGCGGGCACCGCCTTCGACCCCGCCGCCTTCAACGTCGTGGAGGCCCTGCTGGCCGGCGCCCGCCTGATCGTCGCCGACGACGTGGAGCGGCGCGACCCGCGCGCCCTGCTCCGCCTGGTCCGGGGGCCCGAGGGTGCGACCGTCGACGGATCGCTGACGCCCAGCCTGCTGCACGCCATGCTGGAGGCCGACGAGGGGTGCACCACTGCCGCAGCGGCCGCCACCACCCTGCGCGTCCTCTACTCCGGAGGCGAGGCCCTCCCGCGCAGGCTGGCCACGGCGTGCGTACGCCGCTGGGGCACCGCGGTCCGTAATGTCTACGGCCCCACCGAGGCGTCCTGCAACAGCACTTACGCCGTGGTCGACCCCGCCGACGACCGGGCCCCCGCGATCGGTGTGCCGCTGCCCGGCACCCGCGCCTATGTGCTCGGGCCGCACGGCGAGGAGCTGCCGCCGACCGTCCCGGGCGAGCTGTACGTGGCGGGCGCCGGTGTGGCGCTGGGCTATCTGAATCGGCCCGGCCTCACCGAACAGGCCTTCCTGCCCGACCTGTTCGGCGCACCCGGCGCCCGGATGTACCGCACCGGCGACCGCGTGGTGCTGCGCGCGGACGGCAGCCTCGGCTATCTCGGCCGGGCCGACGACCAGGTCAAGATCCTCGGCAATCGCATCGAGCCGGGCGAGGTCACCCGCCTCATCGAGGAGAACCCGGCCGTCGCGGCCGCGGCCGTGCACGCGGTGGGATCGCCGCCCGCGCTCACCGCGTACGTCGAACTCGCCGACGAGTACCGGGTCGGCGACGCACGCCCGACCCGCGAGGAGGTGGTCCGCCCGCTGCTGCGCTGGCTGCCCGCCGCCGTCCTGCCCGCCGAGATCTACGCCGTGGCCGCCCTGCCCCGCACGGTCAACGACAAGGTCGACTTCGCGGCCCTGGCCAGGCTGCGCGACCGGCCGCTGCCGCACGCCGCCCCCACCGCCGCACTCACCCCGGCGCAGCGCCGGGCGGCCGCCCTTCTCGTATCCGTGCTCACCCCCGCACCCGACCCGGAATCCCTCGGCCCCGACGCGGACTTCTTCACCCTGGGCGGACACTCGCTGCTCGCCGTCCGGTTGCTGGCCGAGGCCGAACGGCAAGGGGGCACGGCCGTTTCGCTGCGGGCCTTCCTCGCCGAGCCGACCGTGGCCGGGCTGGCCCGCTGCCTGGCGGAGACGCAGGAGACGCAGGAGACAGCGGAGGGCCGGGACCGGAAACAGCACATGGCGCGTACCGCCGCCGAGTGGGACGCTCAGGGCCCGCACCCGGCTACTCCCGTACAACAGCGGCTCTGGTTCATGGACCGGCTGCCCGCCCAGCGCACGGCGTATCTCGCCCCCAGCGTCGTCGAGTTCACCGGCGCCGTGGACCGCGAGGCCCTGCGCGAAGCCTTCGCCCGTACGCTCGCCCGGCACCCGGGCCTGCGCTCCCGCTTCGCGCTCGATGCCAAGGCCCGCAAGATCGTCTACCGCACGGACGGGCCGGTCCCCGAAGTCGTCCTGGAAGACGGCACCGGCTGGGCGGAGGCCGAGCTCGATGCGCGCATCGGCGAGCTGTGCTGGACGCCGTTCGACCTCGCCGCCGACGCACCGGCGCGCGGCTCGGTGATCGCAGTGGCCGACGACCGCACACTGCTGGTGTACGGCGTCCATCACATCGTCTCCGACGGCTGGTCCCTGGAGCTGGTCATGCGGGACATCGCGCAGACCTACCGGGCTCTGACCACGGGCGTGCCGCTCCTCCTCCCGGAGCCGGGCCACCCGGCCGCGGTGCCCACGGACGGCGCGGGCGCGATCACGGACGGGACGGAGAGGCTGCTCGCCGCCCTGCGCGGGGCGCCCACCGATATCGAGCTGCCGCACGACCGGGCGCGTACCAAGACGCAGTCGACCGACGCGGACCACCGCGAGGCACGGCTGACCGGTGAACTCCCGCAGCGGATCAGGGAGATCGCGGCGGAACAGCGCTGCACCACCTTCATGGCCGCGGCCACCCTCCTCGCGGCCGCTCTGGCCCGGCGCTCCGGCCAGCGGGACTTCCTGTTCGCGTTCCCCTGGGCGGGCCGCGACGGCGCCGGGCGTGCCGAAGCGGTCGGCATGTTCGTCAACACGCTGCTCGTACGGGCGGATCTGGCGGACGGACCGACCTGGCGTGAACTCCTCGCCCGAGTGCGGGAGTCGGCGCTCACCGCGTACCGGTACGCGGACACGCCCTTCGACGCGCTGGCCGCCGCGCTGCACCCGGACCGCGATCTGAGCAGGCCGCCCGTCACCCCGGTGTATCTGAACGCCGTCGACGAAGCGCCGCAGCCGCCGCGGCTCAGCGGTGCGGCAGGGGCCCGCTATGTGGTCCCGCCTCGGCTGAAGGCCAAGTACGAGCTGGAGTTGACCGTCACCGGCGGCGCGGACGGCCTTGTCTTCTCCCTTGTCCATCTCACCGCTCTGTTCGACGGACCGACCGTCGACGAGCTACTTGCCGACCTGGCGCGGGCCGCCCGCGACCTGTCCAACGATCCGGAGGCCCCTGTGCTCGACACCGTTTCCCAGCCGAAGACCGACGCCCCGCGCACCGCGGACGAGCTCGCCGACCTGGTGGCCGACGCCTGGAGCGAGGTGCTCGATGTGCCCGAGGCGCCGCGCGACGTCAACTTCTTCGAGGCAGGCGGGGATTCGCTGCTGCTCATCGTGCTCCTGGACCGGCTCGGCGAGCTCACCGGGGGTGAGCTCGAAGCCGCCGACCTCTTCGAGCACAGCACGGTGGAGGCCCAGGTGGCTTTCCTCCTCGGCAGCGCCACCGCTGCCGCCGCCCCCGCCCCGCAGCAGCCGGAGACCGGCGTGGGCCGGGGCCGTTCCGGCCTCATCGGCCGCAACCGTCGCACTGCCTCGCCGGAGGGCTCCGCATGAGCCCCACCGCCGACTTGAACGACGACGGGGCGATGGACGGGGCGATAGCCGTCATAGGCGTCGGCTGCCGCTTCCCCGACGCCTGGAGCCCGCACGAGTTCTGGCAGAACATCGCGACCGGTCAGGTCGCGATCCGGGACCTCGATCCCGACCGGCTGCGCGCGGCGGGCCTGAGCGAAGAGCTGCTCGCCTCGTCCGAGTACGTGAAGCGGGCGGCCGGCATCCCGGGCGCCGCGGAGTTCGCCGCCGACTTCTTCGGCTACTCGCCCTCCGAGGCCGAGGCCACCGACCCCCAGCAGCGCATTTTCCTGGAGGCCTGCTGGCAGGCCCTGGAGTCCGCGGGCCACCCGCCGATCGGCGACAGCCTGGTCACCGGCGTCTTCGCGGGCGGCAGCCCCAGCACCTACCTCGCGGCCTTGCAGACTTCCCGAGCGCTGGCCGGCGGTGTCATCGCGGCTGTCGACGACGTGGCCCTGCACCTGGGCGGGCTCGGCGACTTCCTGCCGTCCCGGGTCGCGTACAAGCTGGGGTTGCGCGGACCGTCCATCGGTGTGCAGACCGCCTGCTCGTCCTCGCTGACCGCAGTGCACTACGCGGTTCTCAGCCTGCTGTCCGGCGAGTGCGACATGGCCCTCGCGGGCGGCGCCTCGGTCAATGAGCCGATGCTCGGCTACCGCCACCAGGTGGGCGCGCTCTCCTCGAAGGACGGCTACTGCCGGCCGTTCGATGCCCGCTCGACCGGTACGTCCTTCAGCTCGGGCGTCGGAGTGGTGGTGCTGCGCCGGCTCGCCGACGCCCAGCGCGACGGCGACCCCGTGCTCGCCGTCGTGCGGGGCACCGCAGTCGGCAACGACGGCTCCAACCGCTCCGGCTTCACCGCCCCCAGCCCCGCGGGGCTCGCCGACGTCGTGGCTGCGGCCCTCGATGTGGCCGGGGTCCGCGGCGACCAGCTGCGTTATGTCGAGGCTCATGGTTCCGGTACTCCGCTGGGCGACCAGATCGAGCTGCGCGGACTGACCGCGGGTCTGCGGGCCGGTGCCGGGCCGGCGCTCACCGGGTACTGCGCCCTCGGCTCCGTCAAAGCCAACATCGGGCACTGCGGGCCCGCGGCCGGTATCGCCGGGCTGATCAAGGCGATCCAGGTGGCCCGCACCGGCCGGCTCCCGCCGCACCCGCTCTTCGAGCGCCCGCGCAACCCCGGCGTGCTCGCCGAAAGCCCCTTCACGATCTCCCGGGACGCGGGCGCCGCCGCCGACGGAGCCCCCTACACCCTGGTCAACTCCATGGGCCTCGGCGGCACCAACGCCACCGCGGTCATCGGTCCGCCACCCGCCCCGACCCGCGCCCCGGCCCCCGAGCGCGAGCAGGCCAGGCTCGTCCTGTCGGCCCGCGACGAGGCCGAACTCGATGCGGTGGCACGGAACCTGGCCGATGCCCTGGAGCAGGACCCGGCCCTGCCGGTCGCCGATGTGGCCCACACCCTGCGGGTCGGCCGCACCGGCCAGGCTCACCGCCGCGTGGTGACCGTGCGCCCGGCCGACGACCGCACCCTGCTCGCCGATGCCCTGCGCGCTCCCGCCGAGCCCGCGCCGAAGGCACTGCGCCGGGTACAGCTGGTGGTCTCGGCACCGGCCGCGGTGGCCCGGCCCGTCCTCACCCGCCTGCACACCGCGTTCGGCGGACGTGCCGAGGTCGTCATGGTCACCGGAGACGAACTGGCCGTGCCGGCAGGTAGGTTCACGATCCTGATCGGCCCGGGGGTGGACGGGCACGCAGGCCACCAGGCCCTCGACGGCACGGAGATCGACCACGTCCTGCCGCTGGAAGACCCCGACGGCAACCCCGCAGACCCCGACGGCGGCAATCCCGGCTTCAGGCCCCCGCTCGCCGACCGACTGGACGCGGCCGTCACCGCCGCCTGGCTGCATGGCATCGAGGTCGACTGGGCAGCCCTCGCGGACGGCCGCGGACAGCGGCTCGCCCTGCCCACCTACCCCTTCACGCGCGGCCGCTACTGGGCCCTCGACCACCTGCCCCCGCCGGCCGCGCCCCCCGCGCGGACCGTGGAGACCGCCCCCGCAGCCGTCGCCGCGCCGGGAGACGAGGTGCCGGGAGACGAGGTGCCGGACGAGGGCGACTCCGTACTGCGCGCGCTCCTCGAGCTGTGGCGGCAGATCTTCGGCCGCACCGACCTCGGACCGGATGAGCAGTTCAGCGAGCTGGGCGGTGACTCCCTCACCGCGATGCGCGTGGAGGCAGGCGTACAGCGACAGTTCGGCGTCGCCGTGAACGTCTACCGGGTGGGCGGGGCCCAGGCCACCGCGCGCAGAACGGCCCAGATCGTACGCGGCCTCACAAGCGCACCGGACACCGCCGAAGCCACGGCCGCCCGCCCCAGTGCGGCACCGGCCCCGGCCACCGAGGCCGACCTGGTCGACGCCGACCTCCGCCTCCCCCTGGGCGAGGTGCACCCCGATACCGGAATCGGAACCGGGGCCACGGCTGCCGGGGACACCCTGCTGACCGGCGCCACCGGTTTCCTCGACACCTTCGTACTGCACGAGCTGCTGAGGTCGGGCGAGGGCCGCGTGCACTGTGTGCTGCCCGTGGCCGGCGAGGCCGAGGGCCGGGAGCTGCTCAGGGCGCGGGCCGAGGCCTGTGCGCTACCGGCCCCCGACCCCGCACGGGTGCCGTTGCTGCTCGCAGGACCGGCCGGGCTCGCCGGGCTGTTCGCCGGGCCGGTGGCCGCTCAACTCCCGGCCGGGGTGGCCCGGGTGGTGCACACGCCCGCACCGTTCGGGCTCACAGGACCGTACGAGGAGCTGCGCGACGACACCGTCCTGCCGTTCGCCGCGCTGCTCACCTGGATGCGCGGCCACGGCATCGACGACATCACCCTGCTCTCCACCCTCAGCGCCTGCGGCGCCGGACTCGGCGCCGAGGGCCACGTCGAGGAGACCCGGGAACAGCCGCTGCGCCCCGGCATGCACGGCGGGGCCGTCGCCGCCTGGGTCGGTGAGCGCCTTCTGGGGCGGGCCGAACAGGACGGCATGCGGGTCCGGGTGTTCCGTACCGGGCTGCTGCTCGGCAGCGCCGCCTCCGGCGCCTGCGATCCCGACCACCCGCTGTGGCGGCTGCTCGCCGGCGCCCTGGCCGTCGGGGCGCACCCGAGGGACGAGCGTCCGCTGGCCGTGAGCCCGGTCGATCTCGCGGCCCGCGCCATCGCCGAACTAGCCCTCTCCCCGGTGTCGGAGGGCCGCGCCTACCACCTGGTCGGCGAGGACACCGTGACCGCACAGCGACTCTTCGAGCTGCTCGCGGCCGCGGACCGCCCGACGTCCACCGTCACCGAGCGCCAGTGGCAGCGCGACATCGCGCTGCGCGCCCTGGACCACGAGAACGAGACGCTCGACCCGCTCGCCCCGCGCGCCATGGGCCGGTTCGCCCTCGGCGCCGCCCGGATCGAGGCCAAGGCCTGGCAGTCCTGGCTCAGCCGCGGCGGCCACGACCCCCGGCCCACCGGCGAACTCCTGCTGCGCAGCCTCGACTTCGCCGCGCGGCGCCGCAGCGGCTACGCGGAGCTCCTCGGCCACGTGGCACTGGGCGAAGACGCCCCGCAAGGCACCCCCAGCACGCAAGGAACCCGATGAACGACCGCACGCTGTACGACTGGTTCGCGAGCTCCGTGGACCGTTACCCCGAGGAGCCCGCCCTGGAGGTGAAGGGCCAAACCCTCACCTACCGGCAGCTCGACGAACGGTCCTGCGCGGTCGCCGCCGCACTCGTCGAGGCGCACGGCAAGCCCCCCGCCAGGGTCGCCCTGCTGGCCTCGCGCAGCCTCACCGCCTTCGCGGGCTATCTCGCCGCGCAGCGCCTCGGCGCCACGGTGACCCCGCTCAACCCGGGCTACCCGGCCCGCCGCAACCGTGCCGTGTGCGAGCTCGCCCGCGCCGACGTCCTCGTGATGGACGACGCTGGCGCTTCCCAACTGGAGGCAGCACAGGGGCAGTCGGGGCTCACCGTGGTCCGGCTCGACCACGAAACGACGGCCGGGCTGCCGTACGCGCAGGGGGTACTGCCGCCGCGTACCGCCACACCCGACGACATCGCGTACGTCCTGTTCACCTCCGGCTCCACGGGGCGGCCCAAGGGCGTACCGGTCAAGCACCGCAATCTCGCGCCGTACATCGCCCACAACATCGAACGCTTCGAGGTCGGCCCCGGCTGCCGGGTCTCGCACACCTTCGACCTCACCTTCGACCCGTCGGTCTTCGACCTCTTCGTCACTTGGGGCGGCGGCGCCACCCTCGTCGTGCCGCAGCGCATCGAACTGCTCAAGCCGGTCGAGTACGTAGTCGAACGGTCCCTCACCCATTGGTTCTCGGTGCCTTCGGTGGTGTCCGTGACGGCGGGCCTCGGCAACCTGCCCGCGGGCGAGGCGACCCAGCTGCGCTACGGCATCTTCATCGGTGAGCAGCTCACCGACCGCCAGGCCCGGCTGTGGCGGGCGGCGGCACCCAAGGCGCGGATCGAGAACGTCTACGGCCCCACCGAACTCACCGTGGCCTGCACGGAGTTCAGGCTCCCCGAGGACCCGGACGACTGGCCCGACTCGTCCAACGGGACCGTGCCCATCGGCCCCGTCTACGGCTTCCTCGACCATGTCGTCCTCGACGAGTCGGGCCGCCCCGCCGAGGAGGGCGAGCTGTGCATCCGCGGCTCGCAGCGCTTCGACGGCTATCTCGACCCGGCCGACGACGCGGGCCGCTTCCTCTCCTACGACCCGGCCGGCGACCACCCGGCCGAGGTCTACCGGGGCGAGGGCCCGCTCACCCCCGCGCACTACTACCGCACCGGCGACCGCGTCCGCCGGGAGAACGGCACCCTGACGCACCTCGGGCGCCTCGACAACCAGGTGAAGGTGCGCGGCTACCGCATCGAGCTCGGCGAGATCGAGTCCGCGCTGCGCCGCCACCCGGCGCTGGCCGACGCCGTGGTGGTGGCCGTACCGGGCCGCGACGAGACGGAGCTGGTCGGCTGCTACACGGGCGAGCCGGTGAAACCCACCGACGTCATGCTCTGGCTGCGCAAGCAGGTGCCCGTGCACATGGTGCCGCGCCGCTTCGAGCAGCTGGCCGCCATGCCGCTCAACCCCAACGGGAAGATCGACCGCCCCGCGCTGCGGCAGCGGTTCTCCTAGCACCCGGTTCTCCTAGCACCCGGTCCGCGTCACGCCCGATCCGCAGCCTCCAACCATCCGGTCTCTACGAGAAGTTCAGGAAGTCCGATGTCGCTCCCGATCCCCACGATCCTCCGAGATCTCAAGCCCCCGCCCGGTGTGGTGCGCGTCCTCGCCGCGAGCAATCTGGCCCGGACGGTCGCCAACGGCTTCCTGCTCTCCGTCAGCGTGCTGTTCTTCATCCGCTCCGTGGGCATCCCGGCGGAGCGCGTGGGCCTCGGGCTCACCGTCGCCGCCGTCCTCGCGATGGTGGTGAGCATCCCGGCAGGGCAGCTGTCGGACCGGCTCGGCTCCCGCAACACCTCCGTGGTGTTCGGCGTCGTGCAGGGCGTGGTGGTCTGCGGCTACGCCTTCGTCGGCGGCTTCACCGGCTTCCTGGCCGTCGTCGCCCTCGCCTCGATGATGGACGCCGCGGGGGCGGCCGCCCGCGGCGCACTGATCGCGGAGGCCCTTCCTGCCGCCGAGCGGGTACGCGCCCGCGCCTATCTGCAGTCGGTCATCAACGTCGGGCTCTCGCTCGGCACCCTGCTCGGCGGCGCGGCGCTCGCCGCCCACTCCGCGGCGCTCTACACCGTGCTGCTGCTCGGCAGCGGCGCCCTGTTCGTCGTCGCTGGCCTGATGTGCCTGCCGCTGCCGCACACCAAGGCGGCGGCCGCGGCCAAGGACGGCGTGGACCGGCGGCATGTGCTGCGTGACGTCCCGTACCTGACCGTGGCGGCGCTCAACGCGGTCCTTGTGCTCGGCACCGACGCGCTGCTCACCGTGGCCCTGCCCATCTGGATCGTCCACCGCACCGACGCTCCGGCCTCGCTGTACGCCGGGATCATCTTCATCAACACCGCGATGTGCGTGCTGTTCCAGGTACGGATGAGCAAGGGTGCCGAGGACGTACGCGGTGGAACACGCGCCCTCCGCAGATCCGGCATCCTGCTCGCCGTCGCCTGCGCCTGTTTCGCCCTGTCCGCCGGGCAGCCCGCCTGGGTCGCGGCCGTCTGTCTGATCGCCGGCGCCTTCGTCCACGTATGCGGAGAGATGCTGCACTCGGCGGGGTCCTGGGCGCTCTCCTACGACCTGGCTCCCGAAGACGCACACGGGCAGTACCAGGGGCTCTTCAATCTCGCGCAGCGGGTGGGCGCTGCCGTCACTCCGGCCCTCACCACCGCCGTGATCATCGGCTGGGGCTGGCCGGGCTGGCTGCTTTTCGGGGCCGTGGTGCTCGCCGGCGGTCTCGCCTTCCCCGCGGTCGGGGCCTGGGCGGCCCGCACTCGGGCGCACCCGCAGCCGGAGCAACGAGCGGCCGAGCCCGCGGGGTCGGCCCAGGCCTGAACTCCTGCTCCCAGGAACGACATCCACCCCGCCTCCCGTCCGCCAGATGGACCGTCAGAGAGACACACATGGACTTCAGCCTGTTCTACTTCGGCAACGACAGCACCGCGCCCGGCGACGGCGGCAGCCGCTACGACCTGGTCCTCGACGGAGCGCGCTTCGCCGATGAGCACGACTTCACCGCCGTATGGACGCCAGAGCGGCACTTCCACCCCTTCGGGGGGCTCTACCCCAACCCCGCGGTGACCGGCGCCGCCATCGCCGCGGCCACAAGACGGGTCGCGGTCCGCGCGGGCAGCGTCGTCGCACCGCTGCACCATCCGCTGCGGATCGCCGAGGAGTGGTCGGTCGTCGACAACATCTCCGGCGGCCGGGTCGGACTCGCCTTCGCCTCGGGCTGGCACGCGACGGACTTCGCGCTGCGCCCGGAGTCGTACGAGAACCGTCGTGAGGTCCTCCTCGACACCGTGCGGCAGGTCCGCGGGCTGTGGCGCGGCGAGGAGGCGGAGGTCGTCGACGGCACCGGCAGGACGCAGCGGGTGCGGTCCTATCCGCGTGCCGTGCAGCGCGAGCTGCCGGTGTGGATCACCAGCGCGGGTGGCATCGAGACCTTCCGCAACGCCGGCACGCTGGGCGCCGGCGTCCTGACGCATCTGCTCGGCCAGGACATCGACGAGCTTGCCACGAAGATCACCGCCTATCGCGAGGCCGTGGCCGCCCGCCCCGACGCCGACGGCTGGCGGGGCCACGTCGTGGTGATGGTCCACACCTATCTGCACGACGACGAGGACACCGCCCGGGACCTGGTCCAAGAGCCGCTGCGGGACTACCTGCGCACCTCGGTGGGGCTGCTCCTCGGTTCAGGGGCCCACACCGGTGCGCGGCGCCTCGATCCGGCCAAGCTCCGCGAGAAGGACCTGGACTTCCTGGTGGACCGGGCCTTCGACCGCTATTACGACGACGGCGGGTTGCTCGGCACCGTGCCCAAGGCGGCCCGGGTCGTCGAGCGGCTCAAAGGCCTCGGTGTCGACGAGATCGCCTGCCTCATCGACTTCGGGCTGCCCACGAAGGTCGTCCTCGACGGCCTTCCGCTGCTCGACGCGCTGAAGAAGCTGAGCGCATGAGCGGGGCGGGGGAGCTCCTGACCGGAGCGGACGAACTCCTCGACAACACACGGCAGCCGGCCGCGCCCCCGGCCCTCACGGCAAGGGCCGCACACCCGGACGCCGGAGCCGCGCGGCGGGCCTTCCGGCAGACGGCGGGCCGGTTCCCCACCGGTGTCACGGTGGTCAGCACCGTCGTCGACGGGCAGCCGCACGGCACTACCGTGAACTCCTTCACCACCGTGTCGATGGACCCGCTGCTGGTCCTCGTCTCGCTGGGCCGCAGTTCCCGGCTGCACGACCACGTCCTGAACGGCTGGAGGTTCGCGGTCACCGTGCTCTCCGACCGGCAGGAGGGCGACGCCCGTTGGTTCGCCGACCCGGCCCGCCCGGTGGGACGCGAGGCCTTCGGCGGACGGCCCTGGAGCGCGGCACCGTACTCCGGCGCACCCGTACTCCTCGATGGCGTCGCCTACTTCGACTGCGCGGTCGAGGACGCTCACCCCGCGGGCGACCACACCCTGCTGCTCGGCCGGGCCGAGTCCTTCGGTGTGCTCTCCGACCGGCCAGCGCTGCTCTTCTCCGACAGTCGATTCGCCCCGCGCAAGGAGCGCCCGTGACCCGTGTCTTCATGTTCCCCGGCCAGGGCGCACAGCACCTCGGCATGGGAAAGGACCTGTTCGACCGCTTCCCCGAGAAGACGGCGCAGGCCGATGACGTCCTCGGCTACTCGATCCGGGAGCTCTGCCTCGACGACCCCGAAGGCAGGCTGGCCCACACGGAGTTCACCCAGCCCGCCGTGTACGTCGTCAACTCCCTTGCGTACGCGGCTGCCCTGACCGAAGAAATCGCCCCGGACGTGGCCATCGGCCACAGCCTGGGCGAGTACAACGCCCTCGCGGCGGCCGGGGTCTTCGGCTTCGCGGACGGGCTGCGGCTCGTGACGGCCAGGGCGCGGGCCATGGCCGCGATCACCGACGGTGGCATGTCCGCCGTGAGCGGCATGGACGAGGCGGTGATCCGACTGCTGCTCCGCCGTGCCGGGCTCGAGTCGGTCGAGGTGGCCAATCTCAACACCGCCGACCAGACGATCATTGCCGGACCGCTGGCGAAACTGACGGCGGCGGCCACCCTGCTGCGCGGCTCGGGCGCCCGCAGCGTCCGTGAGCTGAACGTGAGCGGCCCCTTCCACACCCGCCATATGACTCCGGCGGCGGCCGCCTTCGCCCCGGTGCTGCGCGCCACCGCCCTCGCCGCCCCGGCGTTCCCCGTCCTCGCCAACCGGACCGCGCGGCCGTACACCGCCGATTCCCTGATCGAGCTGATGCGGGACCAGATCGACCACCCGGTGCTCTGGCAGCGGACCGTCGAACAACTTGACGGCCACGGCACGGAGTTCAAGGAGATCGGAGTCGGCACGGTCCTCACCCGCTTGCTGCGCGCCATCCGCAGCTCGGCCCACGGCGCGGCCGGGGCCGCCCGCCCCACTTCCCTGCACATCGCCACCGCACCCCGCTCCACCGCGGCCACCGCAGCCACCGCAGACAAGGACAGGGCATGACCGAACTCGCCACCACAGCCGCCTCTGTGATCCGCCCACGCCCGGTCGACGACCCGGAGCTGCGGCTGTTCCTGCTGCACCACGCGGGCGGCTCGCATCTCGCCTACCGGGACTGGGCTCCGCGCTTCCCGGCCTCCTGGGACATCTGCCTTCTGGAGGCGCCCGGCCGCGGATCCCTGAGCCAGCTGCCCGCCCACGCCACCGCCCCGGGGCTGTCCGCCCATTTTCTGGATGCCGTGGCGCCGCGACTGGACGTGCCGTTCGCGCTCTTCGGACACAGCATGGGCGCCCTCATCGCGTACGAGATGACACAGCAGCTCGCCGAACGCTTCCTGCCGGAACCCGCATGGCTCGGCATCTCCTCCTGCGAGGCCCCCTTCGAGCCGGCCGCCGACGCCGGCCCACCCCTGTACACCCTGCCGTCACCGCAGCTGCGGGACGCCCTCGCGGCCATGGGCGGACTGCCCCCGGCCATCATCGAGGACGACGACATCTGGCAGCTGTACGAGCCGCGGCTGCGCGCCGACTTCCAGGTGGTCGGCGAGTGGCATCCCCGCCGGGCGGGCGCGGACCGCATCGCCGTCCCCTGCTCGCTCTTCGGCGGCGAGGACGACGCGGTGGTCACCCCCGGCCACTTGATGGAGTGGGCCGCGGGAGCGGACCAGCTCATCGGGCAGCACCTCTTCGCGGGCGCGCACTTCTACTTCGACGGCCTGGCCGACGCGGTCGTCGCCCAGATCGTGGAGGAAATCGACACGGCCCTGCCAGGAACGGCCAGTTGGTGAATCACGGGCTGCCGGATCGCGATGTTGGAGGCCGAGAGGAGAACCACGCCATCGCAAATGAGCTTCGTCACCCCCGCCCCGCCACCCCGCCGCCCGGCCTGTGGGTGCCGGAAACTTGGCCGCCCTACGCGACCTGCGTGCATTCGTGAGTGGCCCCGCCGATTAGATCACGGCGGATGACTTTGGCTTCTGGTGCTATGAGGTCGGGGAGTGGTCGCAGGGGTGTTGCTTGGTGGAGGGCGCGGTGTGGGCGGTGGGTGTTGCAGTGCGTTTCGTATGTGGCCAGTACGTTGCGCAGGTGTCGTTCGTTGACGATCAGTGTGCGGTCGAGGAGTTCGCGGCGGCATCCGCCAATCCAGCGTTCGATGTACGCGTTTGCCTGTGGTGCCTGGACCGGAGTGAGCAGGACCTGGATGGGCATCTACCCAGCGGGCGAAGTGCGCAGAGCACTTGTACACGTAGCGGCGGACAACAACGTCCCGTTGATGACCGAGAACCTCTACGACGGCACGGACCGGGTCACCGACGCCATCTCGCGCACGTGACGGTCCCGGAGGTTTCGCATGTCGCGTGGTTCACCTCGCCCCAACGCCAGGCCCCCCGGGGTCTGTTGAGTGGTTTCTGCCCCGGCGACGGTGCCGACGGTCGTCGAGTGCGAGGCCCGAGGCCTGTGTGGCCAGTTAGCTGATGTGGCCACTTGCTGCGGGTAAGGATCAGTCTGCGGCGCTGACGCGATGATTCTGCTGTTGGGCGCCGTGCGTGTGGACTGCTTGTTCCCGCACCGTGTACGGGCCGCGGAATGTCGAGCGGGTGGTGACGCTCCCTGCTGGCGCTTGTGGGCGGGCCTCGTAACTCAGCAGGAGGTCACTGGTTCCATGCAGCACGTCGATTCGGCGCCGCGATTCCGCTCATCCTCCGGGAGTGAAGGCCAGGTACAGCAGTCGCAGAGCCATGCCTCAGGGTCTCGCCACGCTTGGCCTTGACCGCAGGGCCAGGTCAGCAGGTATAGCCGAGTTTCGGGCACCCATAGGGTTAGCGTCCCTGTCGAGCGCCGGACGGGCTCCTCAACGGCACCACATGCCGATCCCGACCTTCTGCGAGAGAGTGGTGAGATCGACTGACCTGCGGAGCGGTGTCATCAATAGTGTGGGCGCTGATAAATCATCCGCCCAGGTCACGGTCTTGATCGCCAATCTCCGGGCCGTGCCGGCCACCGACCCACATCAGCAGCGCGGAGCTCGGATGCCTGGGGCGTCGGCTACGGCATGGAGGGATGCGGTTGCTGCTCAGCGTCGGGTTTGACGACCTACGTCCGGCGCCACGGCTCTCGGGGAACTCGCCCTGCCCGACACTGTCCGGCTCGCTCATCCACCGTCGGGGCCACCGAAGATGCCGCCGTCGCCTCCCTCGCTGTTGGTGTTGGTCGGTTCGGCGGTCTCTGTCGGCTGATCAGAGGCGCTCTGGCTTGGCGTGGCGGACTTCTCGTCGTTTGCGCCGCCGCTGATGGTGCCGCCGCCTGAGCCGCTGAAGGCCGTGGACGCGGATCGGGTGGGCGACGGCGTCTCTGATGGTGTGGTGGCCTCTTCTTGTTCCAGGACGAAGCTCGATTTCGCCTTCTCATTCAGCACAAGCGCCTCGGCCAGGTAGGTGCCGGAGGATGCTGGGCCAGCCTGGTCGCAGCCCTTGGTGGTGGGCCTGCGGTCCCAGTGGAAGTCGACGGCGACGGGCTTGCCGCGCCCAAGCTGTACCCAGCGCTGCCTGTTATGGCCGGACGCACAGGCAGATGACCTCCATATCTCCGCGGAGTCCCCGGCTTGGGTCACCATGAGGTAGGCATCGGTACGGCTGAGGTTGATCCGGCAAGGCAACGCGTCGCCGACACCGGCGTCCGCCCTCACCGATAGTTTCAGGTGCGGGTCCTCGTCGACGTAGCTGTTGACAACCGAGGTGAGCCGCACGGTGATGTCGGCGCCGGTGCAGGCCCTCAGCCTCATGATTGCCGCTGTGTTGACCGGCTGGCTCCCGATGTCGGCCACGTCATCGGCAGCTGGCTGGCTGGGCAGCGGGGTGAGGGACGGTGAGGCCGACGAAGACGTCGGTGAGGCTCTATGACCCGCCGGACTCTCGGAGCCCCGGGGAACCAGCAGTAATTCCAGCCCCAGGCCTACCCCGACAACGCTTGCGACCGCCACTGACAGCGCACGCCACGGCACACCCTTCGGCGCGGTCTTCCCGCCACCAGGAGCATCGTGGCCGGCGGCCAGCGCAGTGTCCTCGCGTGAGTCTGTTCGTGTGGCGTCGTCATTGGACGGGACCGGGAGCGGCGCGAGCGAAGGTGTCGGAGGCTCCTGCTCAGAGAGCCCTTCGTGTTCGTTCCTCACTGGCTCAACGCCCCCGCCCCGTGACGGCACGGAGAGCTGGGGCAGAGTGGCAGACTCCGACGAGCGGGGAGAACGGATTGCTGTGGGGCCGGGGTCGTGCCTGTCTCGGTTTCTGTCGAAGCGGTCCAGCAGCCCCTCGGCGGTCTCTCCAATGCCGAGGTCACGCAACGAGCGCACCATCCGGGCTACCAGCCAGGGCGGGTTCTGCTCAGCCATCCAACTGCTCAGATGCCTGATCCGGTGCTGCTGCCTCGCAGTATGGAGCGCCTGTACGAGGCGCGCTACTTGTACGTCCGAGTCTTGACGTGAACTCAGTCCCAGGAATACGGCCTCCATGTCTGCTGCCGCGCCGGACGTGGTTTCCAGGAGGGTCAGAAGCTCGGACAACGACGCAGGGGACAGTTCGCGCCCTGCCTGCCGCAGTCGTTCCGGGGCCATGCGATGGCCAGGGGGATGCCGCGCGCTGCCCAGCGAAGACCACTCCTCCCAGGCCCGCACCGCGTCAGCGTCCCGCCCTTGTTCCCGCCACGTCTGTGCCTGTCCGACCCGTTGGACCCGCAGCTTCCACAGGCGAGTGACGACGGCTTCGGGAACCGCCGAATCCTGGAGGACTTCCACGAAGTCAAGCCGGTCCGCCACGCATGCCAGTGCCTGCGCATCGATACCCTCTACGGGAGTCAACGTCGCGTACAAGCGCCCGACATCCGGCCCTGGAAGATCGGCGATCAGCTCCCGGATCAGTACGTCGAGCACACCGAGTGCCTCTCGCCCGCCTTGCTCGCGCACATGACGGACCAGTCCGGACAGTCCCTCAGCAGGTGCTTGGTAGAGCATCCTGCCGATGGCGAGCAGCAGTTTCCCGCGCCGCCATGACGGTCTGTCGACGAAGCAACGCAGCACGCGGACAACGGCGGGGCCGGTCAGCCGTCCCAAGGCAGGGAAAAGGGGTTCGACCAGCTGCGACCATCCCTTGTGGCTATTGGCCGCGGCGCTCAGCAGGTCTTCGAGGGCGGTACCCGTCCCCTCTGCCAGCAGTTCGAGCAGTCGATCGGCCTCCGCCAGGCGGTCGTTCGTCCACAGGTGGCTGAGCAGCGGTTCGAGCCGTGCCGACGGCACGTGAGGTGTGACTTCAGCGTGCAGGACATCGATGCCCAGGGCGTCGGCGAGCGGCACCAGCGCGTCCAGCACCTCCTTCTGCGGGCGGTTCCGAGCGGCGGCGACGAGGGGCACGGCATCTTCCGAGAGCCCGGCGCCCCGGAGAGTAAGGGCGGCGGTTGCGGAGAAGACAGCGGGCTGCCGCGCCACCCACTTGAGGAGTCGCTCGGGCTCACCGTGCCGTGTACCCCGGAGGGCAGCGACGAGTAGCCCGGCTACGACGGGCCCGCGCTTCGCGATGGTCTCCAGCAACTGCTGGCTGTCCAGCGGACGTCCCACATCCCGCAGGGCATCGGCGAAGCGTACGACATCAGAGGGGTCGCGCCCCTTGCTCGCCCAGAGGAACAGATCCAGCAGTCTGCCCGGGTGATCACGGCGCAGTTGTGCCGCGGCGTCCAGCACCTGTTCGGGGGTGGCCCGGCCCACAGCCTCGAGGACGGCCGCGTCGGCCCAGTCGAGATCGAGAGACCGCAGTGCGAAGGCCCAGCGCACCTGGTGGAGTGGCGCGGGTCCCCCCTTGAGTAGGGATCCGAGGAGTTCCCGGGTGCCGTCGAAGTGGCCGCTGTCCGCCATCTCCCGCAGGAGCAAGGCGATCTCCTGCTGAGACTTCGCGGCGGCGAGGGCGTCCGGCAGGCGCCGATACAGGCGGAAGGCGAGGCCCTTCACTCCGGCGGCTCGCAACAGATCTGCGACGGTGAGTATGTCCTCCGCCGAGCGCTCCGTCCACATCGCGTCGAACGCCCGGTACAGGAGCCCACTCCTGACCTTCCCTTGCAGCGACTCCATCAGCCGCGCCGCGTCCACCGGCTGCTGCCGGGTCAGTACGAGTGAGACCAGCCGGACCGCGGCGGCCTCCTGCTGCTCTCGCACGAGCAGCAAGGTGCTCGCCGTCACATGGGCCGACTCTCGGCACGATAGGCCGGACAGCACCTCGGCGGCCAGAGCGTCGGCTCCCAGCCGGGTCAGAACGAGCAGGCACCCGACGGCGTCGGATGCCTGCCGCAAGGCGAGGCCCGCGCAGACGTGTCCGGCTTCCGCCCGCCGGTCCGCTCTCTCCAAGTGCAACAAGAGGGCCGCGACCTCCTGGACGGGCCAGCGGGACGCGGCGGCCGCGAGGACCTGGTCGGCTTGCTTCTCCGCTCCGCGATGGCGCAAGTCCTCGGCATGACCGGCCAGTTCGGCGGGAGTGCCGCGCAAGGCGTCGGCGTGGCCGGGCGGTAGGTCAACGCGCTCCTGTACAGCAGGGAGGGGCAGCCGTTGTCCCTGCCGGTTGCGTACGAGAGTGATGGAACGACCGCCGTTGCGGATCCGCTGCTGCGGAATGGGATGGCCCTTCGCCCGAAGCTCGCACAGCACGGACCTGTAGATGCTCTCCATGTCCAGGAATTCCGGGCCGTCGGAAATCCCCTCGGACAGAACCCTGAGCAGTTCACCCGTGAAAGCAGTGAAGCGCTCGCCCAGGGGTGCCAGCGACTGTCTGTTCTCCGCGGAGGCGGTCATGACGTAGGAGCCGTCGACTTCGGAGTGATCCGCCATCTCCACCGCCGGGCCCATGTGGCCCTCCAGCGCCCGACCACTGAAGCAGCAGTCCACTATGACCACCTTGTTGCGTGCCCCGCTGGCCGCGTCCAAGATCACGTTCCGCAGCTTGGAGAATTCCAGGGCGCGGTAGAGCCGGTCGCGGTGGGTATCCGGCAGTGCGAGGCAGAGCTCGGAGTTGGGGGAGAGCAGGCCGTGCCCGGCGAAATAGAGCACGAAGGTGTCGCGTGTCTCGGCTGCGGCGTTGTAGACCGCCTCCAGGACCTCTCTGCCGGTGGCGGGGTTGAGAAGCGTTGTGCAGTGCTCCTTGGGCAGGCCCCAAAGATCGCCGTGGGTGAAGAGGGCGCCCATGTCGGCCACGTTGTTGGCTACGGCCGGCAGAGCGTCGAGTTCCGTGTAGTCCGAGACACCAATGATGACGGCCCGCGATGTGGCGGTATCGGGCAGGGGCATCACTGGCCTTCCGCGGTCCCTTCCGCTGTACGTGGGGCTTCTGCGGTACCCGCCGTCTGCGACGCCGCCTCCGACTCGCCTTGCTCGGCGGCGCGAAGCGCCTCGACGATGCGCCGCACGGTCTCCTCGCTCCCGTCCTGGACCGTCAAGGCCCCACCGGGGAAGGCGATGGTCACCGCGGGCGTGGAAGGACGCGCCGTACGCCAGGTCGCGTACGCCACCGCAAGGTTGAGCGCGGCGAATCCCTGCCCCAGCACGAGCTCGATGACGTCCGTCGTGCCCATCGCGCCCGGTTCGCCGCGGTTCTGGAGACGAAGCGCCCGCACCTCACGCCGGAACTCCGTGTCGCCGCGCAGCCAGCCGTAGAGATCGGCGACCGCCACGCCGGTGTCGTCCTGCTCAGCAGAAACGATGGTGATGCGCACCAAGCCTCCCTCACTGTGTGCGCGTCGAGTGTAGTGAAGCGCACCACGTCCGGACTGACGATGAATAAAACGCAGAAGTCGCTCATCGGATACGCCTGTGGGGTTCCAAAACTGGTGCATGGGGTTTGGCCTGGTCTTTTCCCGTCTGGTGCCGGCAGCGGGTCACGCTGCTGATTGGTGCTCGTGGAGGACTCCGCCGAGGCGGTCTCTCCGGCGCACTTTCAGTTGGGTGATTTGTGCGTGGGGGAGTGGTGCGGGGACGGCGCGCTGGGGTGCTGCCTGGTCTATCGCCTGGTGGGGCCGGTGAAGGTTGTAGTGCAGTTCGAACTGGCGCAGTGCGTGGCGCAGATGGCGCTCGTTCGAGACGAGGGTGCGGTCCAGCAGTTCGTGGCGGCAGGTCTGGACCCAGCGTTCCATGATCGCGTTCATGCGCGGTATCCGGACGCCGGTGCGTACGATCTGTATTCCGGCGTTGCGCAGGATGTCGTCGAAGAGGGCCAGGCCAGGAGAGCGTCGGCCTGGGAGCGCAGGAAGTCGGCCCAAGTGGTGGCGGCCCGGTCGGGCGCTGGGTCGATGCCCTCGGTGGTGAGGATCTCCCAAATGGTGGAGGCGGCGACCTTGATGCCGAGGGTGGCGAGTTCGCCGTGCACCCTGCGGTAGCCCCAGGACGGGTTCTCTTGGACCAGGCGCAGGATCAGCACACGGATTGAGCGGATCGTGCGCGGTCGGCCCGGCCTCTTCGGCCGGAACCGGCGGGCATGGCGCCGCTTCACCAAGCCGCGGTGCCAGCGCCGCACGGTATCGGGCCGGACCAGTAAACGGAGCCGGCGCAGGACATGGCGGGCCAGGGGTGCCAGCAGAGCGGCGAGCAACGCCCGGTCCTCCGGAGCGAACGACCCGGTCCGCACCGAGCTGTCGCTCAAGGACGGTGAGCTGGTGGCGCAGGGCGAGGATCTCCGCGTCCTTGTCGCGGTCGTTCATCGGTAGTAGCCGCAGGGCGGCGAACATGTTGGTGACGGTCAGGTAGGCGAGACGAAGCAACACGAGTGCTCATCCTGCCGCACTACCGACCAGGCTCCTGAGCTGCATGGACGACACTTTCGGCCGGCGCAGAGCTTCCCCGACCACAACCTGGCGATACCGCTGGTCTCGATGAACCGGCCCTTGCTGTCCCTGGGGTGCAGAGCAGAGTTCCGCGGCCGTCGTATGGCCTTGGCCTCAAGGGTGCGACTCAGGTCGGCCGGAGAATTGCGATTCAGCATGGCGCGGACCATGCACACCGCGGCTGGCTAGCGTCGCGCCCCGACGGGCGGCCTCGCCCTGGTTCGAGTCTCCTGGCGTTCTGCTACATCGTCTCGGTCAGGGGGTGGTTTGCGGACCAGGCGGAGAACCCGCGCCACCCCACGGCGAATACAGCGCGCCTGGCCCTTGACCCGTCGCAACGAAATTAGTCGGCTGGCTCGCGCTGACCTGCGCGGACTGGATTGGATGAGACGGTTGAGGGGCGGCGATTTGCCTGTGCGTGACCTCTGACTAGTGTTCTTGACCGTTTGCTGGGTCCACGGGCTGGCCGCGCTCTTTCTCGAATTCAGTCGCACCGAGTTCTCCGGCCGCGAGAAGATCACGACGGCAGGAGCAGGACGTAAGGAGCCCATGTGAGCGGCCAGACAGCGAAGATTGCGTCGCTCTGTGAGTGCGGCAGCGTGGCGGTGCGGCAGGTGAACCAGTTCATCAACCACGGTGAGTTGTGGTGGGATGCTGAGTTCTCTTGCGACAGCTGCGGCACTTATCTGTGCGAACAAGCTGGGCCGGGGACAGCTCCCGACGATGTGCGGGAGGCCCTGCTCGCAGCGCATGGTCCCGCCAAACTGCGGTTGGCCGGGCCGGTGGCGAGTCTTGTCCCGGCTATGAAGGTCTTTCGCGAGGTCTCGGCCGTGTCGTTGTCTCAGGCTCGCGAGCTGGTCGAGCGACTGAGCCACGACGGTGTGGTGGGCACCCTGTCGGAAATGGAGCTTCTGACGACCCGGCTGCAACTCCGCGGGGTTCCAGTAGACATCGATAGGTAGCTCTTCAACTGCTCTGGGCAGGCTCTGCTGGCCCAACAGCGGGCGCTGTTGTCGCTCGCGTACGGCGTCTACTTACGACAAATCGACGTACGGCCCCGCAAGTTCAACCCCAGCCGGTACAGCCACCCAGCACCCCCAGCGCGATCACCTACTACGACTAGGTTCACTGAGACGAAGGCGAAACGACTCGGTTCGTTGAGTAAACGACTCGATTGGATGAGAGCGGTCAGCCCTGGAGGTGCGAGAGCGAAACAGACGCCGGAAGTTCTGCCGAACCGACGGAATTCGCTGGCCTGCTTGAAACACGACAGCTGCCGCGTGAAGGCCCCGCAGAGCATGAACCGCCACTGACGGTGGATCATGGCTCCACCATCTGTTGTGCTCCCAGGGGGGAACTCGATGTCAATCATCACCGGCACGCCACTCCGGCGTGCCCGAAGATCAACGGCAATCACCGCAGCTGCGGCCGCCGCACTCATCGCACTGGCCGGATGCGGTTCCGGCGCCGCCGATGCGAAGGAGAATGTTGAGGACGGCAGCTCGAAGCGGCCGGTAGCCAGCGCGTCCGCGTCATCGGACAATGCCGGGTCGCGCGGCGCCCGAGCCGCCAGACTCATCGAAAAGGCGCTCGAGGTGACGCTCGACCAGGACTACCTCAGCTCGACCCGGCGGATGAAGACCGAGGGCACAACTGTCATGAGCAGCGCGGTGCGTGGTGGCAGAGCGGAGTGTGAGACCCACGCCCGAAAAGGCACCGGGTCCCTCGACTTCGTTGTGACCGCATCCGCGCTCTACACGCGAGGTAGCAAAGAAGCTCTCATGCTGTCGGCCGAAGCCAAGGACGACCCCGTACGGGTAGAGGTGATGGCTGACCGGTGGGTGAAGCGCAACGCCAGCGTCTACGAGGTCATGCGTGACATGTGTGCGTCGAAGACCCGGCGGACCTGGCTGGAGAAACGGATGCCCTCCCTGGACGAACTCTCCGAGGCGTCCCCGACGCAACGGCCGGGGACGATGCAGGGGAAGCCCATCACCAAGATCACGTATAAGTGGGAAGGGGGACCGTTGGAGTTCCACATAGCCGCCGAGGGCCCTCCGTTCCTTCTGCGGGTCACGTACCCGGCCAAGGATCTCGACGAGTCGTTCAGCGAATTCGGCAAGCCCTTCCGCGTGGCCACCCCACCGGGAGCGGTCACGGATTACGAGATGGCGGAAGAGGTCCTCGCGGCCCAGTGACACCGCCACGTACAGAGACTCAGGGGTGACGCGTCGGGAGCGGATCTCCGGCTGACGCTCGCCGGGATCCGCTCCGCACCGCGACCGCCGAAACGGCGGACTGCTGTGTGGTCAGTGGCCCGACCTACTGACTCCGGAATCGGCTTCCGTCACCGCGCGAGCCGCATTTCGCCGGTCCTTCGTTCTTGCTCAGGGTGTCGCCCTCCAGCTTGTTGACGAAAGCGATCGTCTCGAACACGGCGCACAGACAGGACCAGACGATCCTGTGGGGCTCGAAAAGTCATCGCCGCAGGTTAAGCCGCGTACTGGTATGGGTTGATGACTCCGCCGAGGATAGGTGTGCGCAGGAGCTTGCGCGGCGTGCCCGGGGGTAGGACTGGTGGCGCTTCCGGGGCTTCAGGTGGCCGTTGGTCTCGCGACCTGTGTGGCCGGTGGGAGTTGTAGTGCTCCTGGAATTCGGCGGGGACGCGTCGGGCGTGGGCCTCGTTCATGACCAGGACGTGGTCGGGCGCCTCTCGTCGGATCGTGCCGATGACGCGCTCGCAGTGGGCGTTCATGCGCGGCGCTTGGGGTGCACTTTGCAGCACGGCGACGCCTTCAGCCTCGAAGACGGCGTCGAAGGCGTCGGTGTGCTTGCTTACCCACCACTACGCGCCGTCACCAACGTCATGACCCGCAACAATAAGAGGTACACGGGGTGACGGTCATGTGACATCCGACGCAACTCTGCCCCGTTGGCCTCGCCTGGACAGACTGCCAACCCTCTGCCGCTGCCGGGGACTTCTTCGCAGGGGCTCAACGGCAGGGGC
The DNA here is from genome assembly GCF_039533825.1 of Streptomyces rectiviolaceus. Taxonomy (NCBI): domain Bacteria; kingdom Bacillati; phylum Actinomycetota; class Actinomycetes; order Kitasatosporales; family Streptomycetaceae; genus Streptomyces; species Streptomyces rectiviolaceus. The sequence continues at coordinate 13,380 of NZ_BAAAUG010000177.1, read as the reverse complement.
AAGCCGCGGCTCAGACAGTACGGGCTACGTGGCCTTGGGCGGTTGTAGCCCGCTTCAGGAGGCCCGGGTTTCGCTGCCACCAAGCAAGCCACGCTGAAGCGGGTTTCGTAGTGCTTGGCCATCGAGCGGGCGCTGGTGTGGCTCGCCTGCTCAGGCCCATCGCCCGCCGCACGGCTTGCGGGAGCGGTGCAGTTAAGGGCTTGTTTGCGTCACGTTTAGTTGCATGAACGTGGGTCAAAGGTCAACACTCTGTGATATCTGCTCGGCAGAAAAGGATCGCGTGAGCATCCCGGTGACGCCAGGCCCGAGCCGCGTGTGACGCCGCCTTCAGCGAATCCCCGCCTCCGGTCCGCAGGTTGGTCTACGTCGAGTCCCAGCACGGCAAGGAAGTTGCACAGCCGTGCTCAGAGACATCCGGTTCCGGTTCCCTTTCGGAGCTCCGGAACTCAGGAGTCCGCTCTCGAGTTGCAGGTAATCGCTCCCGAAGCGACCAACCGGTTTGCCGGCAGCTGAGAACGGGGCTTGAAGGCGTCACAACCGCCAGGAACGTACGTGCGATTCCATGGGGGCCGTGTTTTGCTCCGTGGGCCCAGTGACCGTGGGGGTCGCTGGGACTTCGTATGTCCTGAGGAGAAGCATGTCTTCACGCACCACAGGAACACGGCTCAGACGCACACAGATCAGCGCCAGAGGCTCCGCGATCGCGGTCTTGGTCGCGGGCGCCCTTGCGGCGGGGGCGATCCCGGCGGCCACGGCGGCACCGAACGACCCCGACAAGCCGGTGTCGGCCTGGGGCAAGGACCGCGACAAGGCAAAGGTGCCGCCCGTCAAGGTCGGCAAGACCCAGGCACCAAAGCTGGTGGCGCAGAAGCAGCCGTCGGACGAGGTGGCCGCGTGGCGGGCGGCGCAGAAGGAACGCGCCGGGACCGCAACGGGCAAGCGCGAGAAGGCCGCGAAAGCCGTTGCCGCAGTGGTGCCCAAGGGGCAGGGTGAGGTCCCCTATCACCAGATTTCTGATGTCCGAGTCACGGACTCTCTGGTGGCCCGCATCAACTATTCCACCGGCAACCTGATGCTCGCCGGCACCGATCTGCAGGTCGCCGGAGTCGGCCAGTCGCTGCAGCTGTCCCGCACCTACAACTCCCTGGAAGCGCCCTGGGGGAAGGTGTCGCAGCGCTGGTGGCAGAACTACGAGCGGTACCTGCAAGTTGAGGCCGACCAGGTGGTGTTGTACGACGCGACCGCTGGCGCGGTCACGTTCACGAAGAAGGCCGACGGCACCTACACCACCGCCAAGGGCTACCGCCTGGATCTGAAGAAGACGGACAACGGCGCGTACACGGTCACCGAGCGCGGCTCGGGCAGCAAGGACACCTACAGCGCATCGGGAACCCTGCTCAAGGTCACCGACCGCAACAAGGGTGACATCCTCGTCGAGCAGCACGACACCGGCACCGAGCACACGGGCTTCAAGCTCACTGACGAACGCTCGGGCCGCTTCATCGACCTGGTCAAGAATGATGCGTCGCAGTGGCAGGCCAAGGACAACGCCGGCCGCACCGTGGTCTACGACCTCAACGGGGCCGGTGACCTGACGAAGGTCACCGATACCGAGGGCAAGGCCACCGAGTTCGGCTACGACACCGACCGGCGCCTGACGAAGATCACTACCCCGGAGGGGCGGGTCACCGTCTTCACCTACGACGGCGACAACCGCGTCACCTCGATGAAGCGTGCCACCGCCTTCGACGGCTCCGGCGAGACCGGGCCGACCTACACCTACGCCTACACCACCGACGAGGGCAGGGCGGGCACCACCAAGGCCACCGACCCGGCCGGGAACACCACCACCTACGCACACGCCGCGAACGGTGAGATCACCAAGGTCACCGACGCCCTCGGCAAGAACCGGGGGCGGACCTACGACGCCAACCTCAACCTCGAGACGGCCGTCGACGCCATGGGCGTAGGCGGCACCCCGGGCAACGTCACCGCCTACGGCTGGGACGCTCGTTCCAACGCAACGTCGCTTAAGCTCCCCACCGGCGCCACGTCGTCGCTGACCGGATACAAGACCATCGCCGGTGCCGACGTCCCGGGCAAGATCACCTCTGCTGACGGGGCGGTCGTCGACTACACCTACGACGACGCCGGCAACACCACCAAAGAGACCGTCGCCGGCGCCGAGGGCGGCTCCCGCACCTTCACCTACAACCCCGCGGATGCCACCTGCGGTGGCTTCAAGGGCCAACGGTGCGAGGTGAAGGACGCCAACGGCAAGGCCACCAAGTTCCATTACGACGCCAAGGGCAACCTCACCAGAGTCACCCCACCGGGCCCGCTGGGTGAAACCACGTACACCTACGACCACTTGGGCCGTGCGGAAACCGCCGTGGACGGGCGCGGCATCAAGTCCGTGTTCGTGTACGACAACCGAGACCGCATCACCAAGGTCTCCACCACCAACACCACGGTGACCTACGCCTACGACGGTGACGGCAACCTCAAGCAGCGCTCGGACTCCACCGGAGTGACAAAGTACGACTTCGACCCGCTCTCAAGGGAGACGGTGCGCACGCTGCAGGACGGTTCACAGACCGTGCTGGCCTACACCGCCGAGGGCAACGTCGAGTCCTACACCGACCCGGCCGGCAGCGTGAAGTACACCTACGACAAGGTGAACCGGCTGGTCTCGCTGACAGACGCGCAGGGCAAGAAGACCGGCTACGAGTACAACGCCAACGACGCCCGCATCAAGACCAGTTTCCCCGGCGGCACTGTGGAGACTGTCACCCGCGACAAGGCCAACCGGCCCGAGCGGATCAAGGCAACCTCCGCCCAGGGCACTCTGGTCGACCTCGCCTACGACTATGCGTACACCAGCGGTGGGGTCACCAAGGACGGCACCCAGATCCGCAGCGAGACCGACGCCGTCGACAACCTCAAGCGCACCTACACCTACGACTCCGCCGGGCGTTTGACGTTCACCAAGGAGACGAAGGGCTCCGCCACCAGCAACAGCTGGCTGTACTGCTACGACAAGGCCGGCAACCTCACCTCCCAGGGCACCGCGGCGGGCTGCCCCGGCGGTGCCACCTACGACTACAACGATGCCTCCCAGATCACCGGCAAGAACGGTGACACCAGCGGCTGGTCCTACGACAAGGCCGGCAACGAAACCGCAGGCGCCCCGACCGCGGAGAGCGCCCGCACCAGCGGTACGTGGAGCGACCACTCTCAGCTCACCGCCCTCACCCAGGGCGGCAAGGAGTTCAAGGGCCGCTACGCGAGCACCGACAACTCCGAGCGCGTCCAGTTCGGTGACACCACGTTCCACCACGGCCCCGTCGGGCTCTCCTCCAAGACCACCGGCGGCGTGGACATGGACTTCACCCACGAACCCAACGGAAAGATCAACTCTTTCCGCACCGAAACCCCGACGCGTTCCGAGAGCACGTACTACTACCTCACCGACGCACTCGGATCCACCAGGGCAGTTGTCGACGACCAGGGCGCGAAGGTCAACACCTACTACTACAGTCCCCGCGGCGTCACCACCCCCACTGAAAAGGTCCCCCAGCCCCACCGCTTCGCCGGCGGCTACCAGGACCCCACCGGCCTCTACCACCTCTCCGCCCGCTACATGGACCCCCGTACCGGACGCTTCACCCAGCAAGACCCGTCAGGCCTCGAGGCCAACCCCTACCTGTACGCCTCAGGCGACCCCGCCAACATGATCGATCCCAGCGGGCTATGGGGCGTCCCCGGCTGGGCCAAGTCGGTAGCAAGCACAGCCGTAGGCGTCGTCGTTGGTGGTGCGGCAGTGGTAGCCGTCGGAGCCGCCTGCGGCGCAACCGCGGGAGCAGCCTGCCTCTTCGCAGGAGCCGTCACCGGAGCCCTCTGGGGCGGCGCGGCCGGTGCCGGAATGAACAAGGCCCTGGGCCAAAGCCCCGTCGAAGGCCTCGCCGGAGGCATTACCGGTGGCCTCCTCGGACCGTGGGCACCAGGCCTCCGACCGATCTACTACATTAACTAAGGCGTCCCGTGCTGTGCCTCCCGCCTATTTCTGGGGAGGCACAGCACACCGGTCCGCGCACCGACCCAAGGGAACGGAATGAAATCCGCCGCCAGAGGCATTGCAATTGGCTCCGCCCGACTGTCGATGCTCGTTGTAGCGATCGCCATCATCTCCACCCCATGGATCGCCGGATGGGCTTTCTCTACGGCCGCAGTCTGGAACGCATCCTTCATCATCGTTCTTTATGCGGCGAACATCCTGCTGCTGCGGTCCGCTGCACGAGACATCCGGAAGCACGTGCCGCAAGGCGAGAGAGTGCGGCTGTCCCTGCCAGTGCGCAGGAGAGTTGGGCGACTTCCCTACCCCCTGCTCGGTGAGGAGTTCGCCGTGGCGTTGACCGACCGGCGTCTGCTCCTTCAGCCGCGCTCCATCTTCACAGGACGCCCGAGAGGGGACCTGTACGTAGGCGAGCGGATCAGCTTTCGTCAGGGAAAGACCCTTGCCATCGAAACAGAATCGGGCGTCAGGATAAACGCCTTGGTGCCGATGACGCATCGACACGACGTCGCCCATTGGATGCAGCAGCGGCAGCACCACTGACCTCGCCCTGGCTTGCCGATCACTCCCACACCGAGGATGGCTGGGCGGACGCAGCTCGCCCTTGTGCCCGCTCGCAGGTCTCACGCTCTGCCCTTCCGCGGTCGGCCGCACCGCGTCAGGGCGAGCACGGTGAAGCCCGTCGCATGGATGTGGGCGACGGGCCGGCCCATGAAGCGTCTGCGTCCATCGCGTTGCGCTTGGCGCGCATGGTTCGCGCATTGACAGCGCAACCTGTGGGTGCCTAAAACTCGGCTACCCCTGCTGACCTGGCCTTGCGGTCAAGGCCGGGCAGGGCGAGATCCTGGGGCATGGCTCTGCGACTGCTGTGCCTGACCTTGCTGAAGATCTTGGGGTGGATTGCGCTGCTGGCGCGATCGGAGGCTTCCAAGAACGCGGAGATACTCGTACTGCGGCACCAGCTCGCCGTCCTCCGCCGTCAGATCGTCTGCCCACACCCCTCGTGGGCGGACCGGGCAGTGATCGCGGCACGGGCCCGGCTGCTGCCCAAGACCCTACGAGGGCACCTGTTCGTCACCCCGGGCACGCTGCTGCGCTGGCACTCCGACCTGGTCAAGCGCGGCTGGATCTACAAACGGCGAAGCCCAGGCCGACCACCGACCGGCCCCACCGTACGGGAGCTGGTGCTACGAATGGCCGCGGAGAACCGGCACTGGGGATACCGCAGGATCGCCGGCGAACTCGCCTGCCTGGGACGCCCGGTCGGCGCCTCCACGGTCTGGGTGATCCTGAAGAATGCCGGGATCGACCCGGCACCGCGACGCTCGGGTCCACCAAGTACACCTCCTGGGTGTCACGGCCCACCCGACCGGCCACTGGGCAGTCCAGCAGGCCCGTGACCTCCTCATGGCACTGGACGACCGCGTTGACCAAGTGAGGTACCTGATCCGGGACAGAGACGCCAAGTTCACCGACGCCTTCGACGTCGACCTCGCATCCGAGGCCATCTAGATATTGCTCACTCCAGTCCGGGGCCCGAGGGCGAACGCCTACATCGAGCGCTGGATCGGCGGATGCCGCCGAGAACGAATACGCGCAGGTTGCATAGGGCGGCCGGGTTACGGGTACCCACAAGCTCCGACTGCAGTGATCACTGCAGTCACATCAAGGGATCAGGTGCGGAGCTGTAGGTGCCGGTCCAGCCGACTACGCAGACGCGCAGAAGCTCCACGAAGAGCCCCGAGTTGCCGCACTTCTGCCGCCGCGAGTTCCGTCCGTCCTGCCAGCGCGAGCACAGCGGCATAGGGCCGTTCGCCCTCGGCGAGCTTCGCCGCCACGGCGTCACGGACAGCTCGCAGCACTGAGCGGTCCGCGCCCGGATGCTTCGCCAGCAGGCAAAGCAGCCTGTTGTCGTTCCAGGCACTGTCTTGGGCCGTGCTCAGCTCCAGCAGAGTCCCAGGCGACGTGGAGGGATTGGCGGCCAGCGCCTGCCAGACGAAGGGGTACGGACAACGCGCGAGTCGATGCAGAACGGCGCTGTCGTGCTCAGTGCGCGCCAGTTCGAGGTAGTCGGCAGGCGTGTGCACGGACGTGGCCCCTCAGGATCGTCGGGGCAATCATCCTGTCATCAGGACTCAGTCACCCGCGTGTGGGCTCGGGTCCCAACCGACTTCGTGATCGTTACGGGACAAGACTTCGTCGTCCATGGGCGCGGGTCGAAAAGCGGGAATCTCCATCCTTTCCGGTGCCCACCAACTCCCAGTGCCAACGTGCCCGGAACCCCCTGCCGGAGTGCCTGAACCCGGAACGGTTCAGACCGCTTCTCCGTGAGGCTTGGGCACAGAGGTGTACGGCCAGGCCGTGTCTCTGCCGTATGCAGGTACGCAGGTACCTGGCATGGTTCAGAGCCGCTTGGGTGCCAGGTCCAGTGCCAAGGCGACGGTTTGGTCGAGACTGAGCTTGGTGCCGCGCGCGAAGGCCCTGTCGTAGTCCTTCTGTCCCAGTTCCTTGCGGCCGAGGATGAGGGCGGCATCGTGCGGAGCGTTGAAGTGCGCGGAGCCGAAGAGGGGAAGACCGACCCTGCGCCAGATCTGGTGGGCCGCCCCTTGAAGCATGGCGGCTTGGTGGCTGTGGCCGCTGGTCGCGCGGAGCAGGGCGATGAATTCAATGGGCAGGACCACGCCGACAAGGTCGTGGAATTCGTAGTTGATCGAGAGGCTCTCCCGCGCCAGCTCCTCGGCCTCGTCACGCTGCCCCCGGGACCACGCTGCGAAGGAGAGGACATACAGCACGTACGCCTTGCCCCAGCGCTCGCCGTGCACATCGCAGATGTGGCGGGCCTGTTCGCAGACTTCGAGGGCGCGCTCGAGATCGCCCTGGAAGGCGAATGCCATGGCCAGCTCGATCCGGGCCATCAAGACGTTGCTGTTGAGTTCCCCCAGGGACGCGTATCGGGCGAGGGCGGTTTCGAAGTACTTCTGTGCCACGACGTGTTCATCACGGATCAGCGCGGCACAGCCGAGCCTGTGGGTGGCGTATGCGTACGCGGCGTCGTCGTCGATACGCAGTGCCTGGGCTCGGCAGTCTTCGAGCATGGTCACGGCCACCGTCGAGTCGCCTTGGAGAATGGCCACGTATCCGGTGACCCAAAGGGCCTTGAGCCGATCAGGAATGAGGCGGGAGGTAGCCGCGAGGGCCCTGTCCAGCCAGTACCGGCCATCGCCCAACAGCCCGCAGCCGACCCAGTAGAACCAGAGCGTCCCGGCTAGCCGCAGTCCAGCCTCTTCCTGGCCGGGCGTGGACAGGGCGTAGTCGAGGGCCCTGAAGATCTGGGTGTGCTCGCGCCGGGCGGAGTGGAAGACAGCGGCCTGGCCGGGGCCGAACCAAGCCCGCTCGCCCTGCTCGGCGAACGCCTGGCACCAGGCGAGATGATGGCTCTGCTGCGGCTGTTCCTCACCGAGACGCCGCAGCCATTCGCCTCCGTAGGCCCGCACGGTGTCGAGCTGGCGAAAGCGCTCGCCGTCCGGCCACTTGTCGCGGACGAGCAGAGATTTTGTGACGAGCCCGGCAAGTAGATCAGCGATCTCCGCTTTGCCCAGAGGAGCGTGACCGCACACCTGCTGGGCGGCGTCGAGGGAGAAGTCCCCGGCGAACACGGAGAGCCGAGCCCACAGCAACCGTTCGTGCGGCTGACACAGCTCATGACTCCACCCGATGGCCGTACGGAGCGTACTGTGCCGGCTCGTCCCACCGGGCGTTGCTGCCTTCGGATCTACCCTTCCGGCGTCCTCGACGAGGAACTGGAAGCGATCCTCAAGACGGCTGCCCACCGTGTCGAGAGGCTCGGTCCGCAGTCGTCCCGCCGCGAGCTCGATCGCGAGCGGGATACCGTCGAGCCGCGCACAGATCCGCTCCACGGCTGTCCGGTTGCTCTCGGTGAGTGCGAAGCCAGGACGCGCCGCGCGGGCGCGCTGCGCGAAGAGCGCCACCGCCTCGTCCAGGACCGGCATCGGCTCGACCAGGAACTGCTGTGCGTCCTGAAGGGGAAAGGGCTGTCGACTGGTGGCAAGGACGTGGAGACGGGGGGCGGCGCGCAGCAGCATTACAGCCAGGTCCGCGCAGGCTTCCACGAGGTGCTCGCAGGTGTCGAGGACCAGCAACAGTCGTTTGTCCTCCAGGTGATCGGTCAGTGCCTCTTCCTGGGACCGTGTCGTGTGGTCGGTGACACCGATCGCCGCGGCAACCGCATGCACCAACAGCTCGCTGTGCCGCACCCCTGAGAGTTCGATGAACCACACCCCGTCCTCGAACTCGTTCGCCGCTTCTGCGGCTGCGCGCACGGCGATACGGGTCTTGCCGACCCCTCCGGTCCCCATCAGGGTCACCAGTCGGGAACGGGTTCGGGCTTTGCGCAGCACGGACAACTCGTGACGGCGGCCGATGAAGCTCGTCTCCTCCACAGGCAGCTTGCCGAACACCAGCACCTCACACCAGGGGATATGCGCGGAACACTCGGCAGAGAACCTACTCGCGCAGAGCCCCCCGAAGCAGGGGTCCAGAGAGGATGAAAGATTTCCGACCCTCTTTGAGGGCTTTGCGCATGAGTGTCTCCGTAATCGCATGCTTCGGGGTGCCCATGCTTCGGGGTGCCCAAGGATCACGACTCGTGTGGGGACCGAACTCCTCTACTTCGTGTTCGGGTTCGTGTTCGGGCGCGGGGGCTCACCCTTCGGCCTGTTGGGCAGCCATGTTGCGGACCGCGCGGGTCAGGATCTCGTCGACGACGGTGGGGCGTCCGCCGCCCCTGTCGCGGACGCGGGCTCCAGCACGAAGACGGGGATCACGCGGTCGGTCTTCTCCTGGTACTCGGCGTACGGCGGATACGCGGCGACCGCACGCTCCCACCACTCGGCCTTCTCGTCCCCTGTGATCTCACGGGCCGTCATGTCCCGGCGTACGGACCCGTCCTGGAGTTCCACGTGCGGGTCGGACTTGACGTTGAAGTACCAGACCGGGTGACGCGGGAAGCCGCCCTTCGAGGCCACGGCCGCGTACCGCCCTTCGTGCTCCACGCGCATCAGCGGGATCTTGCGGATCTTGCCGCTCTTCGCGCCGCGCGTCGTGAGAATGACAACGGGCAGGCCCGTGTCCCAGAGCGTCGCCCCTTGCGTGCCGCCCGAACTCTCGTACAACTCGACCTGTTCGCGCACCCACTGCGCCGGACTCGGCTCGTACTCGCCCTCAAGAGGCATCGCGTCCACCCCATCGTCTCGTCGCGTACAGGTAATGGGGCTGGAATCCTAGCTGTGTTTCGTAAGAGCCCGGTGGCTTGCAGATGGATTCTCGCCGGTTTCGAGGATGGTGTAGTTCGGCCTGGGTGCGGGTCGATGGCCCGGCTGATGCGTCGGGTGGGCGCCGGGTTCTGCGGCTCCGGGTGCGCGCTGGGGTGTGGGTGTGGGGGTGGGTGTGGCCATTGGTGGAAACCGTTCGTTGTCAGACCCGTGCGGCACGCTGGATCTATGCGAACACTCTTCAGCGGCGAAGTGCAGGTGGACTACGGGCAGGTCTATGTCTCCAGCGATGACATCCACCTCCTCGGTGATTCTTTCGCCGGGCAGCGGGCCGGGCTGTGCGGTGGGGCGGTGCCCGGCCATCTCTTTCTGGTGACCGGAATGCATACGGGCTGCGTCCCCATCACCGTCGAGCTGCATGAGACGGAGCCGCCGCTGGGCGCCGACGTTTGGGAGGACATCGTCGAGGTGTCGTTCCGGCCCGTATCGGACGAGGTTGTGCTCGCCGAGTGGGGGAGCGGCGTGTATCCGCTCCTGCTCACCGAGACCTCGTACCGGGTCCGGTTCCACTGCCGGGGCATGGACGAGGCGAGGGACGCGGTACGCGACGTGGGCGAGCCCGTGCTGGATGAGTATCTGCTGCGATTCTGGCCGAGCCCGCCGGCCCCGGACCGTGTGGTCAAGGAGACCAGCCGAACCGCCGCCTATTGGCACGAGTTCGCGCGCGAGCAGCCCCCCGGCCCCACCTCTGAGGAGCAAGCAGAGGATGAGCGCCGGACCCGCGAGGAGAAGGAACATGCCGAGCTGCAACAGGAGATGGACGCGTGGGGCGGGCGCCTGCCCAGCGACCGGCTGCGGGATGTCCGTGACAAGCTCCGGGGGTTCAAGGGCTATCCGCGCCTCGTGGGCCTTGATGCCGCACTCGTGCACGCGATCGACGCCACAGGTCCCGAGGACCAGCGCGCGCTCGCCCGCTGGGCCGCGCACCGCGCCTGTGTGGCAGCAGGGCTCAGCGACATCGACTGGGTGGCGCGCGGGCTGGCGGAGCTCGACCGGGTTGAGCCCTTCTCGCCGCCGCTGGACGACTCACGACGGCTGCGGGACGCCGTGTTCTCCGACGCGCGCGTTCCAAGGTCGCACGACGGAACCCCCGGATTGCCCCAAGCCGCCGCCCTCGCCGCTCTGTTCGATGCTGCCGCCGTCGACCCACTCAAGGCGGCGCTTGACGCGCTCCTCGCCGCGGCGGTCACCCATGACACCGAATACCCCCACCTCTTCGCGGAGGTCCGCCGCACCTTCCCGGCGACAGCCATCGAGGCTGACCTGCCGAGCTCTCCGTTGTGCTATTTCGAGGCGGCTGGGCCGACGCGCTCTTCGTCGCGGGCCTCGCCGACGAGGTCGTGAGCGAGGCGGTGACCTCGCTGCACGTGTTGGGCGAACTCCTCGACGACTACGTGTTCCGGGCGTTCGGCCTGTCGGGGTCGGGGTCGGGGTCGGGGTCGGGGCCTGGCTCGGCGCTGTGAGCGTGGCCGTCGTGGGCGGCAGTCTGTGTTGTAGATCGTCCGGCGGGGCGGTTTGCCGATGAGTTCACCGTCCTCGAACGGTCTACCCAGCGACACGACCGTTCTCGACAGGAGTGCCATGTCCACCATCCAGCCAGTGATCGTGACTGCCGACCAGGACGTTCTGCTCGGCTTCTATACGAAACTGTTCGGCGCTGAGGAGATCTTCCGGGTACCGGCGGAAGGCCCGGCCTTCTACCTCGGCTTGCGCATCGGCGACACCGACCTCGGGCTGGTGGCCAAGGAGGACCCGGGGACTGGGGCGGCGTCGCGGATCCTGCTCAGCATCGGTGTTGACGATGTCGACGAGACGCTCGGCCGAGTGGTGGCGTTGGGCGGCTCGGTCCGCGGCGGCCCCAACGACATGCCGTGGGGACAGCGCGTCGCCCACATCCTGGACCCCGACGGCAACCCGGTGAACCTCACTCAGCCGATCCCGGCAGGGTGACGCTGTTCCGGGGGGTATGTGCTGACCGTGGCGTCGACACCCGCACCGTCGCGCTGATCGCGGCAGGCGGGGCCCGGTAACTGGGCGGCCATGCCGTGTTGTTCGCCCACCGCGGCCTCGCTCGCCGCAGCGCTCCTGGACATCGGTTCCCGCGTGTCTGTGCTTGCTGGATGGGGCCGAAGGTAGGGGGTAGGGGAGGGAGGGCGATAGGCGCGCGTCTACAGGCGTTTTGAGGCTCTGCCTCCGAAGTCGGTCGCATGATCGGCGACCCATTCGGCGTAGGTGCGGGCGGGGCGCCCCGTGACCTGCTCAGTGGTCGGCAGTACGGGGGTCGGTTCCGACTGGGCGGCGGCGAGTTGGTCGAGGAGGAAGTCGGCGGCAGGAGGCGGAAGGTGGTCGAGCAGGTGACGGCGGACGTCATCGCGGGGCACCTCTTCGAAGCGGGCCGGGACGCCGAGGGTCTCGCCGATGATGCGGACCCGGTCGATCTGGCTCAGTGCTTGCGGCCCGGTGAGTTCGTAGGCCTTTCCGGGTTGCGGGGTGAGCAGGGCGTGTGCGGCGACCGCGGCGATGTCGCGCTCGTCGACCGGGGCCATGGCGGCGCTGCCGTACGCGCCTCGTACGGCTGCGCCGCGCCTGATCCGGGGGGCCCAGCCGAGGTCGTTGGCCATGAAGACGGTGGGGCGAACGAAGGTCCAGGACATCCCGGAGTCGGCGACGGCCTGTTCGCAGGCGAGATGCTGCTCGCCGATCCAGCCGGGCTGAGGGAAGGTGACGGAATCCGAGGAGAGCAGCACGATGTGCCGCGTACCGGCCGCCTTGGCACCGGCGAGGAAGCCGTCGAGGGCGCCGTGGACGGGGAACAGGAATGCGCGGTCGACGTCCCGCAGGGCGGCGGGCAGGGTTTCGGGGCGTGTGAGGTCTCCGGGGACGATCTCCACGCTGTCGGGCAGGGTGGTGGCGGCGGGGTCGCGGGTGAGGGCCCGTACCTTCTCTCCTGCATCGATCAGTTCGTGCACGAGGTTGCGGCCGACGTTTCCGGTGGCATCGGTGACCAGGATCATGAGGGTTGGCTGTCTCCTTGCGTGAGCGTGTCTGTGTGGCCGTGAGTCCGTGTGGCCGTGCGTCTGTGTGGCGCCGTGCGTACGGAGTTGGTTGCGGGAGCCGGGTGATCGGCCGCTGGGCGGTCATCACCGCCCCGCATGGCCCTCCGGCTCACGGGCCTCGCGCGTACGACGAGTCCCCGCTGACCGGGCCGGGCGCTTCGGCAGCCGTCCCTGGGTGACGGCCAGTACGGCACCCGCGAGCAGCACGAGCGCACCCGCTCCCTGCAGCGCACCGAAGGATTCGCCCAGGAAGACTGTGGCGCACAGGGTGTTGATGACCGGGACGGTGAACATCATGAGGGAGGCCCGTGCGGGGCCCACTGCCCCGATCCCCCGGTAGTAGAGGAGGTTCGCCACGGCAGCAGCGCCCAGGGCCAAGTACGCGAGGTTCAGCCAGACGCCGGCCGACAGTTCACTCCAGCGCACTTCGGGCAGATCGGGGGCGGCGATCACACTGAGCAGCACTGCCCCCGCGCAGGTCGTGTACGTCGTGGCCCGTAGCGGTTCCATACCGGCAAGCACCCGCGGGCCGGCCAGCGTGTAGGCGGCCCAGCACAGCGCGGCGAGAAGGAACAGCGCATCCCCCGCGAGTCGCGTCGAGCCTCCGTGCGAACTGCCGCCCGCCCCCAGGAAGAAGACCACAGCCCCGGCAAGGCCGAGGCCGAGACCGGCTGTTCGCGCCCACGAGGCGTGCTCCCGACGCGTCACGAGCAGAAAGGCGCTGGTGAGCACCGGGCTCATGACGGGGATGAGAATCCCGGCGTCCAGGGAGGGTGCCAGCGAAAGACCCCAGAAGAAGAAGCCGTTGTAGGCGAAGACGCCCAGCACTCCGGCCATCGCCGCGCGCCACCCGCCGCGCGCCGTCCCCGTCGCCTTCCGGCTCCCGAACAGCCACAAG
>NZ_BAAAUG010000176.1:0-827 GCF_039533825.1 Streptomyces rectiviolaceus | reverse complement strand
ACTGCGGGCCCGCGCCCAGCGGGTCGTCGCGCAGCTCCGCGGCGATCTCGTCCCGGACCAGGACCTGTTCGGGGTCGATGTCGGGGCGGGCGCGCAGGGCGGCGGCTGCCTGCGCGGAGGCGCCGGGGGCCGTGCTGAGCCACCATTCGGTGGGGGACAGGGGCGCCTTGCCGCCCTTCTCGAGCAGGGCGTTCACGCCCGGCAGGTCGAGCAGCAGGGCCCCGCCGTCCGACGCGCCCTCGGCATCCTGCCCCTCGGCCGCCCCGGTGGTCGGCAGCTCCGCCACGGCCTTGACGACGGTCACCCGCAACGATCGGCCGCCCAGCGGCACATCGATCCGGGAGCCCACGCCCGCCCCGCTGGAGCGCAGGAACCGCTCGGTGACGACCGCCCCCGGCTTCGGTGACCTCAAGGCCCCGGCCATCGCAGGCCGTTCCCCGCGGTCCCCGCGGTCCCCGCGGTCCCCGCGGTCCCCGCGGTCCCCACGGATCAGCAGCCCCGGCATCGCCCGCGCGCCGTCGAGCGCGAGCACCGTCGCCTGGCGGTTGTCCGAGAGGTCCATCGTGGAGCGCGCGACGGGTGCGGCCTCCCGTACGCCCGGCAGGGACGCGTAGACCCCGGGCTGCCGCGCCTCCGGGATCCGGCTGCCGACCACCCTGATCTGCGTACCGGCCCTGAAGTCCGCCTGATCCTCCTGCGAGCGGTCCCAGGACGCGCTCTGGCCGATCGCCAGCATGCCCATCGCCACGGCGAGGACGAGCAGCAGCACGGGCCCCGCGCCTTGCAGCGGGCGGCGGCTCAGCTGCCAGGCCGCGAGGGCGCCGGGC
>NZ_BAAAUG010000175.1:0-4885 GCF_039533825.1 Streptomyces rectiviolaceus | reverse complement strand
GGTCGCGCGGCGGCCGCACCGGCGCTGACGGGCACAAGCCCGAGGGCTATCAGTCCAGCACTGAGCACGGCGGTGATCAGCCGCCGGCTGCGTCGCTTCCATCTCATGGCGTCCTCTGTTCCACGGGGGCTGCGGTACCGCGGTGCGCCTTGCCGACGCAGCGCGGGGAGGAGCGGGGGCTTCTGCGGGACTATGCAGAATTTGCTCTGCACAGTCGATTTCTTGCGTTTGCAGGACCACAGATTTGCCGCACGCCACAGGAATGTCAACGCTTCGCACACGCCACTCAACTGCGGGGCAGGCCAGGGCAGTTCGCCATGCACCGCCTACCCTGGCGCCTCGCCCACGGCAAAGGCGAATTTCTTGCTCGATTCCATCAGGATCTTGCGGAGAGGGCGACCGATGGTCCGCCCTCTCCCGAGGCAGTCGGGTCGCAGGAATCCGGCTTTCCGCGCCTTGAGGTGAGTGCGGTGATCACCGCGAGCACCAGTCCGCCGCCGCTGAGCAGCGCGCCGACCCAGTTCGTGTGGTTGTACGCGAGGCCGCCGCTGATGGCCAGGCCTCCCGCCCAGGCGCCGATGGCATTGCCGAGGTTGAATCCCGCGATGTTGGCGGCGGAGGCGAGGGTGCCCGCTCCCGGCGCCTCCTGCATCACGCGGGTCTGCAGCGGCGGAACGGTGCCGAACACGATCGCGCCGAGCAGGAAGAGCCAGACGGCCGCGAGCGGCTTGTAGTGGGCCGTGAAGGTGAAGGTCGCGAGCACGACGGTCAACGCGGTGAAGAGCACCAGGATCGTCGCCATCGCGTTGCGGTTCGCGGCCCGGCCGCCGAGCGAGTTGCCGACCACGAAGCCGCAGCCGAAGAGCACGAGGAGCCACATGACGCTGCCCGCCGCGTACCCGGTGATGTCGGTCATCATCGGGGTGACGTAGCTGTACGAGGCGAACAGGCCGCTGAAGCCCAGCGTGGTCATGGCCAGAGCGAGCCAGACCTGGGGACGCCTGAAGGCCGCGAGCTCCTGTCGCAGCGAGGCGTCGGGATCCGCCGGACTGTTCGGCAGCAGCGCCGCCACAATGATGAAGCCGATCACGCCGAGCCCGGTCACCGCCCAGAAGGCGACCCGCCAGCTGGCCACCTGGCCGAGCCACGTGCCGAGCGGGACGCCGACGACATTGGCGATCGTGAGGCCGCTGAACATCATCGCGACGGCGCTCGCCTGCTTCGTGGGGGCCACCAGCGAAGCGGCGACGACCGAGCCGATCCCGAAGAACGCACCGTGGCACAGGGCCGAGATGATGCGGCCCGTCATGAGCAGGCTGTAGTTCGGCGCGATCGCCCCCACGGCGTTGCCGATCATGAACAGCCCGAGGAGTCCCAGCAGCACATGCTTGCGACTCACCCGCATCGTCATCGCGATGATGATCGGTGCCCCCACGGCCACACCGAGTGCGTAGCCGGAGATCAGCAGGCCTGCCGTGGGGATGGAGACGGACATGTCTGTTGCTATGTCGGGCAGCAGGCCCATGATCAGGAACTCGTTGGTCCCGATTCCGAAAGCCCCGACAGCCAGGGCCAGTAGTGCGAGCGGCATGTCTTCCTCTTCAGTGGGTGGTGGTGTTCCGGGCCGTCACGCCCGTGACCGCCGGATCATCAGGGCTCCGGTCAGAGCCGCGGCCGCTGTCACCGTGGCGAACACGGTGGCGGACGTGGTGATCCCGGCGGCGTCGCTCAGATAGCCGGTCGCGATGGGCAGCACGCCGGCGAACGCGTAACCGCCCGCGCTCAGCGCCGCGTTCGCCTCTGCCAGACGGTGCTTGGCGACATAGGAGTTGAGGAGGGAGAACCCGCCGAACTGGCCCATCCCCTGCCCGGCTCCCGCGAGGGCCGCCGCGGCGGCCAGCAGCATCAGCGACTGCGTGCCGACGGCGGCGACCACGCCCAGCATCCCGGCCGCCGTCAGGAGCCCTGCCGTGGCCAGGACCCGTCGCGTAGGCAGCGCCCTGACCGCGAACTGCACACAGGTCGAGGTCCCGAACATCAGGAATCCGATGCCGCCGGTCACCAGACGGTTGCCGGTGTGCAGCAGGGTGCCCAACAGGGCCGGGCCGAGGGCGAGGAGAAGCGAGGTGCCCGTCATCCCCGGCATGTACGCCATGAGGCTCGTCGTCAGACTTCGCCGGTTCGCCCGGGGCACCGATGGCACGCGTACCCAGCCTCGCCGCCCCGGGTGCCCTTCGGCCGGGGGCAGGACGGTGAAGACGACGGCGAGCGCCGACAGGATCAGGACCATCTCGACGGCGAACACGGTGACGGTGGGAGCCGCCCAGTACTCCGAGACGGTTCCGCCGAGGAGCGGTCCTGCGGCCAGTCCGAGCCCGATGGCGGCCGAACCCGCCAGCGCCGCCGTGCCCCGGCGGTCAGGTCCCGCGACGTCCACGACGGCCGCGGTTCCCGCCGAGACCGCCGCTCCCACGGCAAGCCCGGTCAGGACGCGTGCGACGAGGAGGCCGACGACATCCCCCGCCGTCATGAACAGCAGGCAGGCGGCGAACGCCGCGGCGAGCGCGGGCGCGAGGACCTTGCGGCGTCCGAACCGGTCGGCCAGGACTCCGGCGAACGGCAGGGCGATGAGCAGTCCGGCGATGTAGGCGGCGAAGACGACCGTCGTCATGCCGGTGGAGAAGCCGATGCGCTCCTGCCACACACCGAGCAGCGGGGTGGGGATGTTGGACAGCATGAACACGACGGTGATCGGCCATGCCGCCGCCCACACATCCCATGCCCGCGCCGCCGTCCGGCCGGTCACAGGTCCCGGAGGAGCGGCAGCAGCTCCTCGGCCGTGCGGCGTACCGCAGAACGGTACTTGGGCTCCGTCAGCTCGTCCGTGGGCAGCCGGAGGATGAGGTGGCGGGCCCCGTTCTCGACGTACCGCGCCAGCCGGTCGGCGACCTCGTGGCGGGTGCCGCCGAAGATGCCCTGCGTGGTGCGCATGGTGGTGAGAGGCAGGTTGTAGTAGGCGCCGAAGTAGGACGACAGGGTCTCCTCGGCCCGTTGCTTCGTGTCGTCCACCGCGACGGACAGATAGACGGCGCCGGTGACGGCGGCACTGCTCCGTCCGGCCTCGTCGCGCGCCGCCGCCACCTGTCGCCAGCCCTCGCCGTACTTCTCGGGGGTGGTGGACGTGGGCATCCAGCCGTCGAGTTCGCGCCCGGCGCGCCGCAGCATCTTCGGGCCGGAGTGGGCGATCCACAGCGGAGGCCCACCGGGCTCCTCCGTCAGCGGCAGCACGGTGGCGTCCTGAAGCCGGTAGTGCTCTCCCTGGTAGGAGACCGGTTCGCCGCGCGCCGCCCAGACGGCGCGGCAGATCTCGACGGTTTCCCGCATACGTCCGAAGCGGGTGGCGAAGTCCAGGCCGTAGTTGGCGAACTCCCTTTCCGTGGCGGGCGAGGCGAAGCCGGAGCCGATGCCGGCGATGAGGCGACCGCCGGACATCCGGTCCAGGCAGGCGAGTTCGTGTGCCAGGTGCACCGGTGGCCGCAGGGGCATCAGGACGCCCGTACCGAGCTGGATGCGCTCGGTGGCCGTGGCCGCGGCGGTGAGGGCGAGCAGCGGGTTCATGCGGGAGCGCGCGAGCGGAGATTCACCGGCCCACACGGAGTCGAACCCGCACGCTTCGGCCAGCGCCGCGATCGAGGCCAGGTTCTTGGGGTAGGGGCCCTCGTCCACCACGGACTCGCGTCCGGGCAGCACGATGCCCACCTTCAGGCCGCTCACCGGTTCCACCCTGCCCCCGGCACGATGCCCTCGATCTCCACGAGGAGGTCGTCGCGGCAGACGGCGACGTTGAGGTACTTCACCTCAACACCTGCACCAAACGCTTCCTCACACGTCGCGCGCACCGCCGGAATGTCACTGTCATGTCGTACGTACACCTTGATGCGTCGCAGCTCTTTCAACTCGTGTCCCGCCTCGACGCCTTGGGCGGTGAGGTTCTCGCGGGAGATGAGGTGGGCGATGTTGTCCAGGGTCACTCGCGACTGCCGCTCGACGTCACCCTTGTGCACGGTCTCGTGCCCGAGGATGGCGGCGGTGCCGGAGACGTAGAGGGTGTCGCCGAGCCGGGTGGCACGGGCGAAGCTGGGCGGCTTGGGCCCGTACTGGTGCGGATAGTGATAGGCGGGCGTCTGCTTCAGGTTCTCCAGATGCCGGGGCACCTCGTGCCGGGAGGCGAGGAGGACGAAGGCGATGCCGCGGCCTTGGGTGCCGATGCCCGTGGCGGCGGGCATGTGCGCGGTGCCGTGTCCCTTGTGGGCCTCGAAGGCCTGGGCACGCCCCCGGACGAAGTCCTGGTAGACCTCCATGCCTTCGGCGTTGGACCCGATGATGTCGCCGACGAAATTCCACATGCGGAAGATGTGGGCGTAGCCGAGGTCGTCGGCCAAGGCGAAGGCCTTTTCGTACAGGGCCTGGACCGGCGAGGTGTACACATCCTGTTCGGGCAGGAGCCCGGCGATGAACAGGTATGTGCCGTCATGTGCGTGGGCGAGGTCGTCATGAACTGCCGCGCGTGGCCGCTCTGTCACGGTCCACACCTCGCGGAACGCTTCTTCCTGCCCGGCTGCCATGGGGATGGCGAGGTCGGGATGGCCGTGCTCGGTCAGTGTGAGCGCTGCGGCGGCGGCGAAGGTGACCGTGGCAAGGACGTGCCGCCCCTCCTGCGCCACCGGTATCTGTCCGATCGGGGTGATGTCGGCGCGGATGGTCATGTCAGCGGCCCGCCGCTGCGGTGCGGTCACCGGCCGGGGCAGCCTGGGCTTCGTCGCGGATGATCGCCAGGGCTTCGTCCCGGGCCCTGGCCATCGTGGCCTCGTCCCTGGCCTCGACG
>NZ_BAAAUG010000174.1:0-1844 GCF_039533825.1 Streptomyces rectiviolaceus | reverse complement strand
CCTCCGTGGCGTGCCGCACCGCTGTGCGGACGCGGGCGCCTGCCTCCGCGGCGCCGCGGAGGAGGCCGCGGCGATCGGCCACGGCCAGGGCCTCGGGGGCGTCAAGGAGGGATTCGTCGAGCATGGGGTCGGGCCTCCGATTCGCCGGGCGACGGGGCGGGCGCCGCCGGTCGCACTTCTTGTCGTAACGCCGGGCCTTGCGGGGTGGGTGCGGGTCGCTGCGCGGGGCTTGGGCGGGGCTTACGCGGGGCTGCGGGGCCTGCGGGGCCTGCGGGGCCTGGGCAGGCTTCCTTGCTCGGGAGCCTGCGGGGCCCTGCGGGGTCCTGCGGGGCTCTGCAGGGCCTTACGCCGGGCGGCGGGCCTCGTCGACGAGGAGGACGGGGATGTCGTCGCGGACGGGGTAGGCGAGGCCGCAGTCCTTGCCGTCTGCCGTACAGACCAGCTCCGCGTCCGCCTCCTTGAGGGGGGCGTGGCAGGCCGGGCAGGCGAGGATCTCCAGGAGGCCGGCTTCGAGCGGCATGGGGTGGGTCCCTTCGAGCGGGTGAGGTGAGGAATGTCGCCTGGTCAGCCTACCGCTGGCCCCGGGGCCTTGGGCGTGTACGACCGGGGGCTTCGCCCCCATGGCTCCCGGTGGGGCACTCCGGTCGTTCTTCGGGTACGACCCGGGGGTCGTTTGCACCGCCCCTTCCCCCAGCTCTCGGCTTCGCCCGAGCAGGGGATGCCCCGATTGCTTTGCGGAACGCCTGCGCATGTACGGGACGGCCCGGGTGGGCAAGCGCGGTGGGGCGGCTGCCCGCAGGCGCGGTGGCCTAGGTGGGCGAACGCAGTGAACCGCCTGCCCACAAACACGGCCGCACAGGTGGGCTAGCGCGGTGGAGCGTTTGCCCGCACATGCGGCGGCCCGCACCGGCAAGCGCAGTGGAGCACCTGCCCGCACACGCGGTCGGCCACGGTGGGCAAGTGCGGCAGAGCACGTGCCCGGCGACCTGGGGGGGCAAGCACGGTAATCCGCCTTGCCCACGCCCGGATAGGCAAGCGCAGTGAAACACCTGCCGCCAAATACAGCCGCCCAGGTGGGCAAGCGCGGCAGAGCACGTGCCCGGCGACCTGGGGGGCAAGCACAGTAATCCGCCTTGCCCACAGACACGGCCGCCCGAGTGGGCAAGTGCGGCAGAGCACGTGCCTGGCGACCTGGGGGGCAAGCACGGTAATCCGCCTTGCGCACAAACACAGCCGCCCGAGTGGGCAAGCGCGGTAGAGCGCCTGCCCGCACACGCGGCGGCCCGGGCGGGCGAGCGCGGCAGAACACGTGCCACAAACACGGCCGCCCGAGTAGGCAAGCGCAGTGAAACACCCGCCCCCCAAACACGGCCGCCCAGGTAGGCGAGCGCGGCAGAGCACGTGCCCGGCGACCTGGGTGGGCAAGCACAGTAATCCGCCTTGCCCACAGACACGGCCGCCCGGATAAGCAAGCGCGGCGGAACGCCTACCCGCACATGCAGCGGCCAGCACGGGCAAGCACAGTGGAGCACCTGCCCGCACACGCGGCGGCCCGGGTGTGGCACGCCCAGTGATCCGGCCTACCCACAAACACGGTCCGCCCGGATGGCAAGGGCAGTGATCCGCTTACCCCGCACACGCGGCGGCGGCACGGGGGGGCGGGAGTGCCGGGGTGCCTGGCCGCGGGGGATGGGCGGGTGGGCTGGAGTGGTGGAGTGGTCGCCCAGGGGCCCCACGGGAGCGGTGGGCGTGGGACGTGGTTGGCGTGTGGGGGTCAGGCCCTGATGATCGCCAGGGCTTCGTCCCGGGCCCTGGCCATCGTGGCCTCGTCCCTGGCCTCGACG
>NZ_BAAAUG010000173.1:0-77815 GCF_039533825.1 Streptomyces rectiviolaceus | reverse complement strand
TGAGCAGCTGCTCGCCGCGGCGCACGCGGGCCCGCTGATGCGCTCGCCCGCGCAGGCCGCCGTGCGGATTCCCAAGCTGCGGGTGGACGGCCTGGAGCCGGGGACCGTGGTGGCGTACGACGGCGAAGTGGCCGTCGTGCACGGCGGGTTGCTCATCGACAAGCTGCCCGAGGCGCTGACCGTGTACCGGCCGCTCCCCTCCACCCGTTGACCACATACTGATACGCGGGTCTCATTATTCGACATGGCGGCGTACCGTTCGATCCACCGCAGCGAGCGGCAGCGAACGCGAAGGAGTTCCCGTCATGCCGGAGGAGACCGCCGTCTACACGCACGGACACCACGAGTCGGTGCTGCGCTCCCACACGTGGCGGACCGCCGCCAACTCGGCCGCCTACCTCGTCGGTTCGGTGAAGCCGCACATGCGGATCCTGGACATCGGCTGCGGTCCCGGCACTATCACCGCCGACCTGGCCGAGCTCGTCCCCGACGGTCACGTCACGGGCGTCGACCACGCGCCCGGCATCCTGGACCGCGCCCGCGCGACGGCGGCCGAACGGGGCCTGGAGAACGTCGAGTTCGCCGTCGCCGACGTGCACGCCCTTGACTACCCGGACGACTCCTTCTGTGTCGTCCACGCGCACCAGGTGCTGCAGCACGTCGGTGACCCGGTGCGCGCCCTGAGCGAGATGCGGCGCGTCTGCGCGCCGGGCGGCATCGTCGCCGCCCGCGACGCGGACTACTCGGCGATGACCTGGTACCCGAACTCCCCCGTCATGGACGACTGGCTGGACCTGTATCTGCGGGTGGCCCGCGCCAACGGCGGCGAGCCGGACGCCGGGCGCCGCCTCAAGTCCTGGGCCCTGGCGGCCGGTTTCGACGACGTCACCGCTAGCGCGGGCACCTGGTGCTACAGCTCGGCCGATGAGCGCGCCTGGTGGAGCGGGCTCTGGGCGGACCGCACGGTCGCCTCCAGCTACGCGGGACGCGCCGTCGACGGCGGGCACGCCGATGCCGGTGAGCTGGTGGCCATCGCCGACGCCTGGCGGGGGTGGGGAGAGCGGGAGGACGGCTGGTTCGCCGTGCTGCACGGGGAGATCCTCTGCCGGAAGTGACACAGGGCGTCCGGCGCAGTCGCACACAGGTGCCCGATTCGCCGCGTAGACCGGCCGGTTGGGGATACCCGGAGCAGCAGGAGGTAAGACACTATGGTTCCCATCCTGCTCGTCCTTCTGCTGGCCCTGATCCTGTTCGGCGCGGGGTTCGCCGTGAAGATCCTCTGGTGGATCGCCGTCGCCGTGCTCGTCATCTGGCTGGTCGGATTCCTGATGCGCAGCACGACGGCCACCGGGACGAGGTCCCGCTGGTACCGGTGGTAGCCACCCCTTGGTGACGGGTGACGGCCTTCCCGGAACCCGGAATCCCTGTGAGCCCGCGGGCGTCAGCCCGCGGGCTCGGCCGGGTCCGGGCCCGGGTCCACGAAGCTGTACGGCGGCAGCGAGCCACGCACCTGCAGGTCCAAGTGAGGCTGGTCCGCGCGCAGTTCGGCGACCGCGGAAAGGAAGCCCACGGCCGCGTCGCGGTGCACGAGGAAGGAGAGGTCGGCCGGCCAGCCCGTCTCCCCGGGCCCCGCGCAGACCGCTTCGGTCGTCGGTTCCAGCGCGCGCCTCACGTGGTCGGCGTCGCCGGCCTCCCTTGCGCGCACGGTCGCGGCGACCTTCTCGCCCAGCTGTAGCTTCTGCTCGTGACTGCCGCCACCGGCAAGCTGGTTGACCTCGACCATGGCGCGCAGTTCCGGGTTCTCCGCGAGGATCTGGTGCAGGACGGCCCGCTCGTTGTGGGCGGCCTTCACGTTGTACTCGACCCTGCCTTCCAGCGCGCGCAGCCGCTCCGCGAAGTGGTCGGCCCGGTCCGCGAGGACAGCCAGGACCGCGTCGTCGTCGGGCGCGAGGCTGCCGAAGCGCATCGGGAGCACGGCGCCCCACGAGGCCGCCTCGGACAGGACGTCCTGGTGCGCGAGGAGATCGCGCCGCTTGGGCTTCAAGTCTCCGGGAGCGTCGCTGACCAGCGCGGCCAGCTCGCCGCGCCGCACGATCCTGACGGGGCGCGGCGGTTCACCGATGCCGTTCACGCCGTGCACGGCGTCCGTGCCGCTCGCGCCGTCCGGCAGGTCCGGCAGGTCCGGATGCGGGGTTCCCACGATGCCGTAGATGTACGTGCTCACTGGTCCCTCACCTCACTCAGCGCGCGGAGTCCGGGTGACCCCGCGCGCCATGGCCAAACCTCAGCCGCGCAGCGCGCGCAGCTTTCGGCGGGCCGGTCCCAGGGCGCGTCCCGAGCGCAGGAGACCCGCCCAGGGGTCGGTGCGGGCCTGCTCGACGGCGTCCTCGATGGTCCAGCGGCGGGCGCTGAGCGCGGGGTCGTCGATGTCCTCCCAGGCGACGGGCACGGCGACCGGGGCGCCGGGCCGTGCGCGGACCGAGAAGGGGGCGACGGCGGTCTGCGCGTAGGCGTTGCGCTGCACGTCGAGGTAGAGGCGGTCACCACGGTCCTTCTTACGGGCGGCCGTGGTGAGCTGCTCGGGGTGGGCCTGGGTGAGGGTTTCGGCGACGTCCTTGGCGAAGGCGCGTACGTCGTCGAAGTCGTGGCGGCCGTTCAGGGGCACGATGACGTGCAGTCCGCGCGATCCCGTGGTCATCAGGGCGGACGGCAGTCCGACGTGGTCGAGCAGTTCACCCAGGAGGCGCGCCGCATCGCGCACCGGTCCGAAGTCGTCCTTGGCCGGGTCGAGGTCGAAGACGAGCCGGTCGGGATGGGTGACACCGCCGACGCCGCCGACGCGGGACGTCCAGCGGTGCAGGGTGAGGCAGGCCTGGTCGGCGAGGTAGAGGAGCGTGGCGGTGTCGTCGCACACGACGTGCGTGACCGTGCCGCCCTCCTTGGCGACCTCGGCGCGGGTGATCCAGTCGGGGTAGTGGTCGGGGGTGTCCTTCTGCATGAAGCGCGGCCCGTCGACGCCGTCCGGGTGCCGCTCCAGCATCAGGGGGCGGCCACGCAGGTGGGGCAGCATGAACGGGGCGACGGCCCGGTAGTAGTCGGCGAGGTCCCCTTTCGTGTGGCCCGCTCCCCCGCTTCCCTTCGTGCCGCCGTCGCCGCCGGACTGGCCGCCGGACTCGCCGCCGGACTCGCCGTCGGCCGGGAAGAGGACCTTGTCCGGCCGGTGCAGCTGGACGGTGCGGCGTCCCGCCCGCAGGGTTCGTGCGCTGGTCATGTGGGGTTCCTTTCATGCTGCACAGGGGTGCTGACAACACCTGAAGACGGGGGCCGGCGGGCGTGCCACGTGCCGTGCGCGCCGGAAGGATTCAGGGAGACGGTTCAGGGTGGACCGAAGTGAGAGGCACACCATGGCGAACGGAACGCAGAGACATCCGGAGCACCCAGAGGCGGAGCCCCCCGGGAGTTCGGCGCGGCCGGAAAGCCGTCGTCCTCTCCCCTCCTCCCGGACGAGCGGCGGCGCCTCCCGGCCGGGCGGCGGCGAGTCCTCCGCTCCCCCGCCCGTCCACGCCGCGTTCGCGCTCTGGATCACCGCGGTCGTGGCGGGCTTCTTCGAGACGGTGCTCATGGTCGGCGGGCTGCTGGCCGACGGCGACACGTCCGCCGGGGAGATCGCGGGCGGCCTGCTCCTGCGGATGACGGTGTTCTCGGCGGCCGTCCTGGTCGCCGTCCAGCTGCGCCGCGGCAGGAACTGGGCCCGTCTGACGCTCGCCGTGGGGCTCGGCGTCCTCGGCACGCTGTCCCTGGTGATCGAACCCGTCCGGTGGCTCGCCGACCACCCGCTGGGGGACGCCTTCCGGGATCTGGGGGCGGTGGACGTCCTGTTCGGCGCGAGCCGCGTGCTGCATCTGAGCGCGGTGCTCGGGGCGACGGTCCTGATGTTCCGGCCCACGGCCAACGCCTGGTTCAGGGCGCGGTCCACGGAGCTCAGGAAGCACTGACCGGCCTCACCGCACGACCGCCTGCTCCACGAGCAGCCGCGCCGCCGCCGCGATGGAATCGGCGTCGATGCCTGCGGCCCGCAACTGCTCGTCGGGGGAGGCCGAGCCCGGCATCGTGTGCACCGCGAGCCGCACCATGCGGGGCACAGGACCCCCGTCGGCGAAGGCCTCGGAGACGGCGTCACCGATGCCGCCCTCCGGCCGGTGGTCCTCGACGGTGAGCAGGCAGCCGGTGCGCTCGGCGGCCTCGCGCAGGGTGGCGCGGTCGACGGGCTTGACCGAGTACAGGTCGATGACCCGCACCTGGATGCCCTCGCGGTCCAGGAACTCGGCTGCGGTGAGCGCCTCTTGCACGGTGACGCCCGCCGCGATCAGCGTGAGCCTGTCGTCCTCCGAGGACCGCAGGACCTTGGAGCCGCCGACGGGGAACTCCTCGCCGGGTCCGTAGATGACGGGCGTGTCCCCACGCGACGTACGCAGGTACCGCACGCCCTCAAGGCCCGCCATCTGCGCGACGAGCCGCCCCGTCTGGTGGGCGTCGCACGGATACAGGACCGTGGAGCCGTGCACGGCCCGGAACATCGCCAGGTCTTCGAGGCCCATCTGGGAGGGGCCGTCCTGACCGATGGCGACGCCCGCGTGGGAGCCGACGAGGTTGATGCCGGCGCCGCTGATCGCCGCCATGCGGATGAAGTCGTGGGCGCGGGTGAGGAAGGCGGCGAAGGTCGACGCGTACGGGATCCAGCCGCGGGCCGCCAACCCCACTGCGGCGGCGACGAGTTGCTGTTCGGCGATGTAGCACTCGAAGTAGCGGTCGGGGTGTTCCTTGGCGAAGTACTCGGCCCGCGTGGAGTCGCCTACCTCCCCGTCGAGGGCCACGATGTCGCCGCGCGCCGTGCCGAGCGCGGCGAGCGCCTGGCCGAAGGCGGTACGGGTGGCGACATGATCGCCCACCTCATGGCGGGGCAGTTCCAGACGGCCGCTGCGCGTCGCGTGCAGGGCGCGCGCGGCGGCGGGCTTGCGCACCTCGACGCGTACGTCGTGCACGCCGCCCAGCTCCTCGATCGCCGCTTGTGCCTCCGGCAGCGGCTTGCCGTGCAGACCCTCGCGGTCCTCGGCGGCGGCGACGCCCTTGCCCTTGACGGTGCGGGCGAGGACGGCCGTCGGTTGCCGGGTGGTGGAGCGGGCCTCCTGGAAGGCGAGGTCGACCGCGTCCAGGTCGTGGCCGTCGACCTCGACGACGTGCCAGCCGAAGGCGGCCAGGCGCCGGGCGTAGGCGTCGAGATCCCACGCGTGGCGGGTGGGGCCGCGCTGCCCGAGGCGGTTGACGTCGACGATGGCGGTCAGATTGTCCAGGCGCTCGTATCCCGCGTGCTCGGCCGCCTCCCACACCGAGCCCTCCGCGAGCTCGCTGTCGCCGCACAGCACCCAGACCCGGTAGGGGATCCGGTCAAGCCGCTTGCCCGAGAGGGCCATGCCGACGCCGACGGGAAGCCCCTGCCCGAGGGATCCGGTGGCGGTCTCGACCCACGGGACGCGGCGCGGCGTCGGATGCCCCTCGAGGCGGCTGCCCTGCGTACGGAAGGTCAGCAGCTCGCTGTCGGTGACCATGCCCGCCGCTTTGTACGCCGCGTACAGGAGGGGCGACGCATGGCCCTTGGAGAGGATGAAGCGGTCGTTGCCCGGATGGTCGGGCCGGTCGAAGTCGTAGCGCAGATGGCGGCCCAGGAGCACCGCCATCAGGTCGGCGGCGGACATCGAAGAGGTGGGGTGACCGGATCCCGCGGCATCCGCGGCCCGGACGGAGTCGACCCTCAACTGCCTGGCGAGCGGGGCGAGTTCACTGGCGGTCATGGCGGGTCCTCCTCGGATGGGGGCGTTCGGTTCCGGCGGTCCGCCGGGGGCGTTCCGGTTCCGGCGGTCGGCGGTCCGCCGGGAGCGTTTCGGTTCCGCAGGTCCGGAGGTCCGCCGGTCGCGTCGGACGTCGGTTCCCGGCGCACGCGAGCTCCCGACAACCCTGGCACGCGGGACCTCCCGGTTCCCCCGGCGAACCGCCGCCAAACTCCGCCGGTCTCCGGGGCCGGACCGGGGTACGCACGCCGTTTGCCCGGCGGGCTTGGGGATACCCGTCACCGGACGCCGCCGCAGGTGCGGGGCGAGAGCCGATGCCGCACCGCCCCACGGCCCCCACCCCCGCACGTGATCCAGGACGGTCCCGATGAAGGACGCAGTGCCCATCGAAAGCCCCGCCATGTCCGCCTACCTGGTGCCCGCGGACGCCCCCGAGGCGGACGGCACCTTCGCGTGGGAGAGCACGACCCTCGTGATCGTCGAGGTGACGGCGGGCGACGCGACGGGCACGGGCTGGACCTACGCCCCCGCGTCCACCGTGGCGCTGATCGCCGAACAGCTCGTCCCGGCCATCACGGGACTCGACGCGCTCGACATCCCCGCGGCACACGCGGCGATGACGAAGGCGGTCCGCAACACCGGCCGCCCCGGTGCCGCCTCGTGCGCCATGTCGGCGATCGACATCGCCCTGTGGGACCTGAAGGCACGCCTCCTCGAGATCCCGCTCGTACGCCTCCTGGGCGCGGCCCGCGACGAGGTCCCCGTCTACGGGAGCGGGGGCTTCACGACGTACCACGACACGCATCTGGCGGCCCAGCTGAACGGCTGGGTGCACGGCCAGGGCATACCCCGCGTCAAGATAAAGGTCGGTGAGGCCTGGGGGCGGGCGGCGGCCCGCGATGTGCTGCGGGTGCGTACCGCGCGTGACGTCATCGGCTCGCAGGCCGAGTTGTACGTCGACGCGAGCGGAGGCTACACCCGCAAGCAGGCGATCCGGGTGGGCCGGGTCCTCGCCGAGCACGGGGTGGGCTGGTTCGAGGAACCGGTGCCGTCGGACGACCTGCGGGGGCTCGCGCTGGTGCGGGACGCGCTGGTCTGCGACGTGACGGCCGGGGCGTACGGCTACGACCTCTCCTACTTCGCGCGGATGGTCTCCACCGTGGACTGCCTCCAGCTCGACGCGACACGCTGCGGCGGCCTGACCGAATGGCTGCGCGCCGCGGCCCTCGCGCAGGCGCACGGAATCGAGGTCTCGGCACGCTGCGCCCCGCACGCGCACGCCGCGGTCGCCGCGTGCGTCCCGAATCTGCGGCACATCGAGTGGTTCCACGACCATGTGCGGATCGAGTCGATGTTCTTCGACGGCGCCCTCGACCCGACGGGCGGCGTCGTCCGGCCCGACGGCGGCATCGGCCACGGTCTGGAGCTGCGGCGCACGGAGGAAGTCGAGGAATACCGGGTCGCGTGAGGGCGGGCCCGCCTGCCACGCTCGCCTCATGCGGAAGACGGAAGCACTGCTCATCGGGGGCCGTTCCGGGGTCGGCAAGTCCTCGGTGGGCCTGGAGGTCGCGGCGCGGCTGCGGGCAGCGGACGTGGGGCACGCGTACATCGAGGGCGACACCCTGGACGCGGTCCACCCGGCACCGGACGGCGACCCCCACCGCTCCGGGATCACCGAGCGCAACCTCGCGGCGCTCTGGGCGAATTACACGGACCTCGGCTGTCATCGTCTCGTCTACACGAACACGGCGAGCGTGCTCGGCAGCGAGGAGTGGCTGTTCGCGAGTGCCCTGCGCGGCCCGCGCATCATCCGCGTCCTCCTCACGGCGTCGGACGCCACCGTCGAGGACCGTCTCACGGCCCGTGAGCTGGGTTCGGAGCTCGAACAGCAGCTGCGCCGCAGCGCGTTGATGGCCCGGCGCCTCGACGAGCACGCGGCCGACGACACCCGTCGCGTGGCGACGGACGGGCGGCGGATCGAGGACATCGCGGCCGATGTGGTGGCCGCCACGGGGTGGACCTCCCTGAAGTCACCGGAAACGATCTCGCGTGCGGGCCGGGCCAACTAGGCTCGCCCGTATGGAGATCCTGGGAGCCACGCTGCGTATCTGCGTCGAGGACCTGGAGTCCTCGGTCGCCTTCTACGAACGCCTCGCGGGCGGCACCGCGCAGCGCTTCGAGCGTGGGGGCGTGTCGGTCGCGGCGGTCGGCTGCTTTCTGTTGATGAGCGGCCCCGAGCGGGAGCTCGAGATCCTGCGGAAGGTCTCCGCGACGATCGCGGTGGAGAACGTCGACGAGGCGTACGCCGTCCTGAACGCGTCCGGCGCCCATGTCATCGCGGGCCCCGTCCCGACCCCGGCGGGCCGCAACCTCATCGCGATGCACCCGGACGGCTCGGTCTTCGAGTACGTGGACCGGCGCGCCGCGACCTGACGGCTCCGACCGCGCCGCCCCGTATCCTCCACGGCAGGCAGGCCGAACGGAGGACGGTGCACGTGGCGGGCAGTACGGCGGACGGGACGGCGGGAAGTACGGCGGACGGTACGGAACGGGTTTCGTTGAGCGCCCAGGCGCGCGAGGCCGTCCGGCAGCGCATCGTGGACCGCCGCTATCCGCTGGGCTCACGTCTGGTGGAGCGTGAGGTCGCCGAGGAGCTGCGGATGTCGCGCGTCCCCGTGCGGGAGGCGATGCGCGCGCTGGTCGCCGAGGGCCTGCTCGAACTCCTTCCGCACAGCGGGGTGCGGGTGCGCCGCCTGGAACGTTCCGATGTGCGGCATCTGTACGAGGTGTGGGAGCCGCTCGCGGTCCAGGCGTCCCGGCTCGCGGCGCGCCGGGTGGCGCAGAGCGCGCCGGACGAGCCGCCGGGCCTCGCCGCGCTGCGGGCCACGCTCCACCAGGCCGAGCAGGCGTCGGACGTGGACGACGGGCCGCGCGAGGTCGCCGCGCACACGGCGTTCCACGAGGGCATCGTGACCCTCTGCGGCAATCCACTCCTTGCCCGCACGATGGAGCAGCTGAGCTGGCAGCTCCAGCTCCTGTTCGGCATGCGCGCCGAGCCGGACCACATGCGGGCCCAGCACGACCTCATCTACCGCCGGATCGCGTCGGGCGACGAGGAGACCGCGGCGGCGAGCACGCTGCTGCACGTGCGGGACAGCCAGGTGGTGGCGCTGCGGTCGCTCTTCGAGGCGTGACCGAGGTAAGACCCCGCTCCACTTTTCGTATACCAGCGAGAAAATCCCTCGCCACCATTCCAGGACATTCAGCTACAGGACCCCTATCCTGTCCCGCCCTTCCTTGCGGGTCACTCCAGCTTGGTATACAAACTGCGGACGCGTTCCCTCCGCAACCCGTAACCCGCCCTGGAGCAGCCCCATGTGCGTCGAGTCCATCCCTCCGCCCTCGTCACGGCTCACCCGGCGTGGCGTTCTCGCGGGTGCCGCGGCGCTCGCCGGGACCACGGCCGTGCTGGCCGCCTCAGCGCCCCAGGCCGACGCCACCGCACGCGAGGGTCGACCCACCGGCGGCGATCTGGTCATCGAGGGCGGCACCCTCCTCGACCCCGCGACCGGCGAGGTGACCGAGGACGCGGTGGTCGTCATCGTGGACGGTGTCGTACGCGCCGCGGGCGGGCGCGGGCGGACCGATGTGCCCGAAGGGGCCGAGGTGCTCGCCGCCCACGGGCGCTGGATCCTGCCGGGTCTCGTCGACACGCACATCCACCTCAACACCGCTGCCGAGGCACGGGACGCGGTCCAGAGCGGGGCGACAAGTGCCCGCAGCGGCTCGACCAGCTTCTACCAGGACATCGCCGTACGGGAGCTGGCCCGCCAGGCCCCGGGGCAGGCGCCGCGGCTGCGCGCCGCCGGTGTCTTCGTCACGCCCGACCTGGGCGACACGATCCTCGCCGACCCGGACCTGACCCCGCTGGCCAGGCTCCGTGACGGCGTGCGCTCCCCCGAGGCGCTGCGCCGCGTCGTCGAGGTCAACCTCGCCCGTGGCGCCGACGTCATCAAGACCCGGGTCAACGAGCGGGCCGGGCTTCCCGAGCAGGACCCGCTGGCCCAGGTGTACGACCGCGAGCAGCTGTCCGCCGTGGTCGCGGCCGCCGAGCGCGGCGGCAAGGGCGTGCTCTGCCACAGCTACAGCGAGAAGGGCTGCCACGACGCCGTCATGGCGGGCATCCGTTCGCTGGAGCACGGCGCGTTCGTCGGCGAGCGCACGCTGCGCGAGATGCGGCGCAGGGGCACGTACTTCACGCCGACGCTCACCGCCATCGCCGGGCTCGCCGAGTCCTCGGACCCCGTGCTCGCGGAGCGCGGCCGGCAGTACCTGCCGGTCCTGAAGCGGGCCGTGCTCGCCGCGCACGAGCTCGGCGTGCCGCTGGCGGCGGGCACGGACTCCTCGGGCGGGAAGATCAAGCCCATCGGCCGCGAGGTGGAGCTGATGCGGGCGGCGGGGCTCTCCGCGCTCGACGCGATCCGCACGGCCACCACCGGCGCGGCGAAGCTGCTCGGCCTGGAGCGCACGGCGGGCCGCCTCGCGCGCGGCTTCGCCGGTGACGTGCTCCTCGTGGACGGCGACCCGCTGTCCGACGTGACGGTCCTCAAGAAGCCCGTACGCGTGGTCCGTTCGGGCATCGCGCTCTGAACTCCCCGCCCCTTTCGGCAGTCATCCGCGCACCCCACCCCCGAAGGAGATCCCCATGACGCCTCTTTCCCGTCGCGGCGTGCTCGGCGCCGCCGCCGCGTTCGCCGGTACCGGAGCCGCCGTATCGGCCGGCTCCCCGGCCGCCGCCGCGCCCCACGGCGACGCCCACCGCCCCAAGGCCGTGGTGTTCCGCGACGTCCGTCCCTTCGGCGCGAAGACCCCGGTGGACCTCACGGTCGTCGACGGCCGCATCACGGACAGCCCGGCGCCCAAGGGCGCCAAGGTGATCGACGGCGGCGGCCGGGTGGCCCTGCCCTCGCTCGTGGACGCCCACATCCACCCGGACAAGACGACGTGGGGCGGCTCCTGGGTGACGCGGAAGCCGGCGAGCGGCATCGCCGACTACTGCGCCCAGGACGTGGAGCTGTTCAAGAGCCAGGCCCGGCCGGTCGGCGAGCGCGCATACGGCCTGATGGCGCACGCCGTGACCCGCGGGACCCGCGCGATGCGCGCCCACGTGGACGTGGCACCCGCCTACGACCTGGCCGGTGTCGAGGGCGTGAACGCGGCCCGCGAGCGGCTGCGGGACGCCCTCGACGTGCAGATCGTGGCCTTCCCGCAGCACGGCGTGATCCGGACCCCCGGCACGGCGGAACTCCTGGAGGAAGCAGCCCGGTCCGGGTCCGTCGACCTGATCGGCGGCATCGACCCGATCAGCTTCGACAACGCCATGGACGAACAGCTCGACCTCGTCTTCGGCCTCGCGGACCGGCACGGGGTCAGCGTGGACATCCACCTGCACGACCGCGACGAGAAGGGCACGAAGGTCCTGCGGGCCATCGTCGAGCGCACCCGCGCGCTCTCCCTGCGCGGCAAGGTCACGGTCAGTCACGTCTTCTGCCTGCCGAACCTCTCCGACACCGAACTGGGCAGGATGGCCGCCGACTTGGGCGAGCAGGACATCTCCCTGACGACGGTCGCGCCGAACGAGTCCCTTGTCCTGCCGATCGCGAAGCTGCGCGAGCACGGCGTGCGGGTCGGGCTCGGCTCGGACGGGGTGCGCGACGCGTGGAGCCCGTTCGGCAACGCCGACATGCTGCACCGTACGCACATCCTCGGCTGGGTCACCGACGTCCGCCTCGACGACGAACTGGCCGACTGCTACCGCGTGGGCGCGCACGGCGGCGCCGATGTGATGGGCCTGGACCACGCGGACCTGAAGCCCGGCTCCCCGGCCGACTTCATCCTCGTACGCGGAGAGTGCCTGCCGCAGGTCCTGGTGGACATGCCGCAGCGGGACATGGTGGTCCACGGCGGTCATGTCGTGGCCAGGGACGGCGAGTTGGCGTAGCCGCCCCCAGCAGGGACGTCACTCCTCCGAAGCTGCCCGCATCCGGTAGTCGTACCGAGCGGGCAGTTCGTCGTCGGTGACCGCGCGCCACAGTTCGCCGAGCACCTCGGCGCCCTCGCGCAGGTCGGCCACCTCGAAGCCCTCGTCGAATATCGCCCGCGCCGCGGCCTTCTCCCCCTCCGCGATGAGCAGTTGGATCTCGACGAGGCGGAAGCGGCCCTCCGTCCGCGTGGACGCGTGCAGGCGGTCCCACACGCCGCGCGCCACCGGCTGCCGTCCGGCGGCGAGCAGGACGCCTATCGCCTCCCTGCCGAGGGCGGCACTCGCGGCCGTCCACAGGGCACCGTCGTCGCGCCGCTCCTGGCACAGGTCGTCGAAGGCTTCCGCGTACCGGTCGGCGGCGCGCTCGATGTGGCCCGACTCCTGGTCGGCGACCGCGAGGCACCGCAGCAACGGCCAGCGCGACGGGGCGAGTTCGAGACCGCGCTCCCAGCTGCGCACCGCCTGGGCCAGGTCGCCCGCGTGCCACTGCGCGACACCCAGGTGGTACTCGGCGACCGGACGCGCGGGCGCCGTCTCCAGCATGTCCCGCCAGTGCGGGGCGACCAGGGTCGGCCCCGGCGGAGCGACCCGGCGCGGCTCGGGGACGGCGCCGGAGTGCAACAACTCGAGCCACGGCTCCTGTTCGGGGCCCAGCGTGGACTCGGCGAACGGCGTGCCCGGCAACTTGTGGTCCGCGCGCAGGACTTCGAGCGCGCCCCACCCGGACCCGGTGGCGAGCACCTCGCCCGGCTCGGTGTCGGCGCACGGCAGCCACGCGTCGTACGCCTCCTCCACCGCACCGCGCGGCAGCGCGTCCGCGAGCCGCGCCTGGGCCTCCTCGCGCGCGGCCCGCCAGTCGGATCCGTGCACCAGACCCGGCTCCGCCGACAGCGGTCCGTACGACTCCAGCCAGGTGAACTCGCCCTCGGCGTCCAGGCGTACGTGCTCGAGCTGGGTCCGCGCGAGGCCCGCCTGGATCTCGGCGTACCCGCCGGTGCTCGGCTCCGTCAGCCACTCCTGCCAGCGCCGCCCGCCCGCGCCGGAGCCCCACACGAAGAGCTTGCGGCCGCGCAGTCGGTCGGTCGACGTCTGGACGAGGCCGTGTCCTTCGTCGTCGAGCGCGGCGATCCAGCGGCGCGCCCGGTCCGGTACGTCGTAGAAGTAGTCCGCCGCGTACTCGCTGCGCGGCGGATACGTCCGGTCCACCCCGTCGGTCTCCGGCACCGGCACCCGGCGAAGACCGCCCGCGTACCCGAAGTGCCAGGCCTCGTCGGCGGGGGCGAGGACCCTGCGCTCCTGCGGCACCGCGATGTTGGACCACCAGTAGACCGGCACCGCCTTCTCGTGCGGATTGCGGATCCGCACGCCGACGTGGAGGAAGTCGGAGCCTTCGGGCAGCCACAGGTCCACCTGGAACGGCACGTCCCGCAGCCGCTCCCACTCCCAGAGCCGCAGCATCTCGCCGCCGTCGGGCGCCGTCACGCGCGCGGCGTGCAGCGGCGCGCAGGACAGGGTCGTGTGGCCGGTGGCGCCGATGTTCCACTCGATGCCGCCGGAGAACCAGGCGCCGTTGAGCGCGAAGGCCGCGGGCTGCAACACCGGGTTGCGGTAGAGGAGTTCACGGCCGGTCGGCTTGTGGAAGAGGGAGTGGACACGGCCGCCGAAACCCGGCAGGACAGTGGCGCGAAGACGGTCGTTCTCGATGACCAGCGTGTCGAGCGTCGTGTCGGTCCGCTCGCGTCCGTACCCGTCGAGCACCCGCGTCGGCAGGATGCCGCGCAGCGGCTCGTACCCCAACTGGCGCGCCATGTCGCGCGGCAGGCCCTCTCTGCCGCGCTCGTCCAGGGTGTGCACTTCACGGAGCGGCCGCAGCGGCGGCAGCGGGTTCTCGGGGCCCAACGGGGCGGCGGGCAGCGTCAGTACGTCACGTCGCACGGTGGTCGTCACGATCACCATGGAACACGGTCGTGGCCGTCCCGACCAGGGGCTATCCCGGTCAGGATTACGCAAAGACCGCAGCGCGCCTAATGCGTGGCGGTCAGCGCCCACCGTTCGTGATCGCGCCACGCCCCGTCGATGTGCAGGAAGTCCGGCGAGAAGCCCTCGAGCCGGAAGCCGCAGCTGCGGGCGAGTGCGATCGAAGCGGCGTTGCGGGGCTGGACGTTGATCTCCAGGCGATGCAGCTCCAGTACGTCGAAGGCGTACCGCGTGAGGAGTCCGAGCCCCTCGCTCATCAGGCCGCGGCCCGCCGCGTGCGCGAAGGCGCCGTATCCCAGCGCCCCGCAGCGGAAGGCGCCCGCGACGATGTTGTTGATGTTGATGAACCCGGC
Organism: Streptomyces rectiviolaceus; assembly: GCF_039533825.1. Lineage (NCBI taxonomy): Bacteria > Bacillati > Actinomycetota > Actinomycetes > Kitasatosporales > Streptomycetaceae > Streptomyces > Streptomyces rectiviolaceus. The sequence goes on along the minus strand of NZ_BAAAUG010000173.1, from coordinate 63,596 downwards.
GATGGCACCACCGGACCCGCCCTCCCGGTCACCCTCGCGATCCCGCTCACAGACCAGGAACCCCGCCTTGGTCCGGTCCTCGATGAGCGCTCCCGCGTACGTGGCGTACGCCTCGTCCGTGGCGGGCGGGAAGAGCCAGGGGTGGTGCAGCTCCCGGCTCTCCCGGACGCGTGCGGTGAACTCGGGGCCGTCGGCGTAGGTGAAGGGACGTATGCCTACGCGGGGCCCCTCGGCGAGGTGAACGGTGCTTTCGGACATCGGGCCACGCTAGCCGCCCCGCTGCGCGGGGCAGCGTTCACCCTTCCGCACGCCTGAGCAGCGCCCTCACTTGCGCCTGCGCATGTAGTACGCCCCGCACAGCGCGCCGATCACCGCCGTGCCGAACAGGGCCATCCACAGCGGCACGGTCACTTCGGGGATCAGCAGCCTGATCTTGGTGCTGCGGGTGTTCTCGAAGATGAAGACCAGGGTGAGGACGGCGAGCGCGGCGACGGCGATCCTGCCGGGCGTCATGACGCCACCGCCGCCGCCCGAGCCGCCCTTGGAGCCGCCCGAGGAGGTGCTGGGACTCATCGTGAACCCTTCCGTCGGAGCATTCGACCGCCCTCCCCCGGTGACCAGCATGGGCAGCTGGGCCGGGTTCGCGCGCGGTGGATGCCCCTCGGGGGTGGGGGTGTGGGCCGTACGGGTGAGCCCCAGGAGGATCAGCGGACGACGGGCAGCTCGATCACCCCGGTGTCCTCGGGCGCGCTGGTGACGGTCACCGGCTTCACTCCCCTGTTCCCGACGTACGCGTCGTCGCTGGCGGCCACCACGAACTGCAGCTTGTGCCCCGCCTCGTACCGGTGCACGATCCCCGGCAGCGACACGGTGAACGGCTTCGTCACGTCCGGTACGCGCACGGGCGCCACGAGCCGGTGCACGAGTGTCTTCCTGCCGTCGGGCGCGATGTCGTACAGCTTGGCGAAGAGGACCAGCTTGTCGGCCGCGTCGCCGGAGTTCTGCACCCGCTCGGTCCTTGGCGAGACGACCTTGAGGGTGGCCTTCGGGGAGCCGACCACGTCCACGGCCGCGGTCAGTGGCTCCGTCGTCCAGTCGAGGTAGGTGCCCTTGGTGTCGCGCGGCGCGGGGTCGGGCAGGCCGATCAGACCGGCGAGGGAGCTCTCGGAGTGGCTGGTGGGGATGAGCCAGTTGCGGTACTCACGGCTGCCGCGCGCGACCTTCTCGCGGTTCTCGACGAGCTTGCCGTCGCCGGACAGGTAGAGCTTCTGGCTCAGGGCGGGCACCTTCGACGCGGTCGCGTAGGTGCCGTTCGGTCCGCTGTCGCCCGGGACCCAGTCCTGGTGATAGGCGAAGGCGGGCCCGGTGTCGACGCCCTTCTTCCGCTGGAGGTAGCGGTCGAACCACGACAGGATGCGCTTGCCGACGTAGCTGGTCTCCAAGTTGCCCTCGGAGAGGTTGAGTTCACCGGACGCCGCGTCGGTGAGGCCGCCGCTGTGGCCCGCGGACTGCCAGATCATCTTCGTCGTGGTGCCCTGCGCCTTGAGCGTCTTGTACGTCGCCTGCGCCTCGTTGAGGTTGAAGAGGCTGTCGACCTGGCCCTGGATCAGCAGGGTCGGCGCCTTGACCTGCGGCAGGTAGGAGACGGGCGAGACGCTGCGCGCGTACTCCTGGAGGGCCTCGGTCCTGTCGGCGGGATAGCGGCCCGAGTTGAGCGTACGGATCGTCTCGCAGGCCTTGGTGACGAAGTGCAGGCAGGTGAGGGAGTTGACGCGGGACGGGTCCAGGCTCGGTTCGAGGAGCGGCTGACCCTCTCCGATGAGGTAGAAGCCGTTCATCCACTGCCACTTGGAGGCGCCGGGGACGCTCCGGTCGGAGGCGTTGTTCGGGTCGAGCGAGTAACCCAGGTCGTTCCAGGTGATCATCGGTACGAGGGCGTCGACCCGGCGGTCGACGGCGGCCGTCGCCATCTGGATCGCCCCGCCGTAGGAGCCGCCGATCATGCCGACGCGCGGATCGGACCCGGCGTCCTTGGTGACGTAGTCGACCGTCGTGCCGTCGTCGGCCGCGCGCTTCCCGGCGAGGAAGTCGACGAGCCCGGATGCCGCCTTGCCGTCGATCTTCGGGTCGTCGAGGGAGATCAGGCAGCCGGACTTGCCGAAGCCGAGCCCGGAGTAGACGAGTCCGACGTATCCGCGCTCGGCGAAGGCCTTGCCGGTGGCCGCCGTTCCGCCGTCCGACTTGCTGCCGCCGAAGCCGTTGGTGGTGAGGACGGCGGGCGCGGGGTGCGCGGCGTCCACTCCGGCGGGGCGGTAGAGGTCGGCGTCGACGGTGCAGGTCCTGCCGCCGGCGTCGACCGTGAACTTCAGTGGAGTGACCGTGAATTGACCGGTGGCGCTCGCGGGAGCGGGTGCCGCGAGCGCCAGGGGTGCGGCAAGCGCGGCGCCGACGGCGAGGGCGAGCGGCGCGCGGGTGCGGGAGACGGCACGACGGGATGCGGTACGACGGGACACGAGACCTCCACGCTGAGGACAGCCGACTACCAACCGGTAAGTAACCGGCCAGGGTCATGCTGTGACACGTGTCAGGTGTGGGTCAACGCTCGTGACAGGAGTTTCTCGCCGGGAATTGACGGAGATTCAGCGAGGCGGCCCGACCGGCGCCTCCGCCCCTCAGCCCCCTGGATCCGCTACGGCCCTCATGCCAGCGCGGGCACGTCCAGCGTCAACGTCCCCGCGTCCGCGTCCAGTTCACCCGCCACCCCGAAAGGAATCGTCAGCGCCCCCTCGCAGTGCCCGAACCCGAACTCCTCGACGACCGGCACCCCCAGACCGCCGAGCCGGTCGAGCAGCAGCGCCCGCACCGTGTCGTAGGGATCGCAGTCCACCCACGAGCCGAGCGCGACCCCGCTCACCCCCTCGAGCCAGCCCGCGCGCGCGAGTTGGGTGAGATAGCGGTCGAGGCGGTACGCCTCCTCGCCGGTGTCCTCCAGGAAGAGCAACCCGCCCCGCGCCGACGTGCGCACCCCTGCGGCGCCGACGTCCGAGGCGAGCAGGCAGAGGCAGCCGCCGAGCGTGACGCCCCGCGCGCGGCCCGGCGCGAGCGCGGTCCCGCCCGAGGCGATCACCTGGACCTGCTCGGGTTCGAACAGCGTGGCCCTCAAGTGCTCCTGCGCGCGGGTGCTCTTGAGGAAGTCCATGGCCGCGACCATCGGGCCGTGCAGCGTCGCCAGGCCCATCCGCGCCGCGAACGCCTCGTGCAGTGTGGTGATGTCGCTGTAGCCGACGAACACCTTGGGGCCCGCCGCCCGCATCGCCGCCCAGTCAAGCGACTCCACCATCCGCAGTGCGCCGTAGCCGCCGCGCGCGCAGAGCACCGCGGAGACGGAAGGGTCGCACCACGCCTCCTGGAGGTCACGGGCGCGGCCGGTATCCGTGCCCGCGAGGTAGTCGAACCGCGGGTGCCTGTCCAGGACATGAGGGGCGACGACCGGTTCCAGGTCCCAGCCGCGCAGGATGTCGAGGCCCGCCTGGAGCCGTTCCTCCGGTATGGGACCGCTGGGCGCCACGACGGCGACCCGCGCGCCGGGGGTCAGCCGCGCGGGACGCGTCAGGGGGGTCACTTGGCGAGCTCCAGGGTGGGCGCGCCGCCGGACACGTTCAGGCGGAACACCTGTGCGTACAGGGAGAGTTCGGACTCCAGGGCCCGGATCAGCGTGTCCACGCGGCGGAATCCGTGCCCCTCGCCCTCGAAGGCGATGTAGGCGTGCGGCACGCCCCGCCCCGCCAGCTCGGAGACGAACCTCTCGGCCTGCTCGGGCGGACAGATCACGTCGTCGAGCCCCTGGAGCAGCAGGAAGGGCACAGTGACGCGGTCGGCGTGCTCCGCGGGCGAGCGCTCCACGTACCGCGTCGGCACCTCGTCGAACGGCCCGATCATCGAGTCCAGGTACCGCGACTCGAAGTCGTGGGTCCCGCCCGCGGCCCATTCCGTCAGGTCGAGGACGGGGTAGATGATCGTGCCGCAGGCGTAGACGTCCGTCGTGGTCAGCGAGGACGCCGTGGTCCAGCCGCCCGCGCTGCCGCCGCGGATCGCCAGGCGGTCGCGGTCGGCGGTGCCCTCGTCGGCGAGCGCGAGCGCGACGGCCGCGCAGTCCTCGACGTCGACGATGCCCCACTGCTCGCGCAGGCGGTTGCGGTACGCGCGGCCGTAGCCGGTCGAGCCGCCGTAGTTGACCTCCGCGACGCCGATGCCGCGCGAGGTGAAGTAGGCGATCTCCAGGTCGAGTACGAGAGGGGAACGGTCGGTGGGGCCGCCGTGCACCCACACCACGTACGGCGGGAGTTCGTCGTCGGGGGCGATGCGGGCCGGGTGGTGCGGTGGATAGACGTGCGCGTGGACCTCGCGGCCCGCCGGGCCGCTGAAGGTGCGGATGCGCGGCTCTGGGTAGTACGCGGTGTCCACCGGGTCGTCGTGCGCGGCGCCGATCACCCGGGCGCGGCCGGTGCTCGTGTCCAGCTCGACGACCTCGTACGCGCTGCGGGGGCTGGCCGCGACGCCGACGGCGCGGGTGCCGTTCACCGCGACGGTCGCCGACCACTCCGTCCAGGGGCCCGCAGCGTCGACGACCTCGCCGGTCTCCGGGTCGAGCACGCCGAGCGCGGTGGCGCCCTTGCCGTGCACGACGGCGACCAGGCCGCTGTCCAGGGGCGCGAACCAGCCGGAGCCGACCTGCCACAGGGGTCCGGCGAACTCCTCGTCGCGCGGGCAGATCGGCACTCCGTTCCCGCCGTTCACCGGGTCCGCGCGGTAGAGGTTCCACCAGCCGGACCGGTCGCTCGCGAACAGCAGCCGCCCGTCGGGCGCCCACTCCGCCTGCGCGATGGACTCCTCCGGGCCGCCCGCGAACACCCGCGGCGCGCCGAACGTGCCGTCCGCGCGGACCTCGGCGACCAGGAGTTCCGTGCCGTCCCACGGCATCCGGGGGTGGTCCCAGGCGATCCACGCCACGCGGGCGCCGTCCGGCGAGAGGCGGGGCCCGGTGATGAACCGGTGCCGGGCGTCGGAGAGTTCACGCACCGCCGCGCGGTCGTCGGTCGCCGTGTCGTACAGCGGCACGGCGACGGCGACCCGCCGCACATCGGTCGGTGCCTCCCCGGTGAACTCCTCCAGGACGCACCAGGCCTCGCCCCGGTCCAGGTGCACGCACGGGTCGACGTACCGCAGGCCGCCGCCCACGTCGGAGAGCGGGGTCAGCGGGCGCGGCACGGCTCCGGGGGTGTCGGGCTCGTACGCGTACAGGCGCTGGTCCGAGAAGTTGGCGAACACGACCAGCGGCCCGTCAGGACCCTCGGCCCCGGCCCAGGAACGCCCCCCGTACTCCAGGACCCGGCTGCGCACATTCCACGGCTCGGGCAGCACGGACTCCTCCGCGCCGTCCGGACGCCGCCGCACCAGGACGCGCCTGCCCCCTTCGGCAGGCCTCGGCTCGGTCCACCACGCCTCGTCCCCGACGAAGTCCGCGTGGGCCGGTGACCCGTCGTGGGCGGCGGCGAGCGCCGCGTCGATGGGCGACGGCCATGATCCGTAAGCCTGGGTCTGCATCATGTCCTTCTCTTCCCCCATGATCGGTTGTGTTCCCTAGGCCGTTCTCAGATAGCGGTCGAGGACGCGGACGCCGAAGTGCAGCGCGTCGACCGGCACGCGCTCGTCGACTCCGTGGAAGAGCGCTTGGTAGTCGAAGCCCTCCGGTGTCTTCAGCGGCGAGAAGCCGTAGCCGGTGATTCCGAGCCGTGAGAACTGCTTGGCGTCCGTGCCGCCGGACATGCAGTACGGCACGACATGTCCCTCGGGCGCGAACTCCTCGACGGCCGCCCGCATCTTCGCGTACGTCGGCGACTGGACCGGCGCCTGGAGCGCCACCTCACGGTGGTGGAACTCCCAGTCGACGTCCGCTCCGGTGAGCCGGTCAAGGGTGGCGGCGAACTCTTCCTCGCCGCCCGGCAGAAAGCGGCCGTCCACGTAGGCGACGGCCTCCCCGGGGATCACGTTCACCTTGTAACCGGCCTGCAGCATCGTCGGGTTGGCGCTGTTGCGTACCGTCGGCGCGACGAGGTCGGCGGCCGGGCCGAGCTTCTCCAGGAGCGCGTCCACGTCGTAGCCGGGCGCCTCGAGGTCGGTCTGCTCCCCGTACAGCGCGGCCAGTTCGGTCAGGGCGGCCCGGACCGTCGGCGTGAGCCGCACCGGCCAGCGGTACTCCCCGATGCGCGAGATCGCGGCGGCGAGCTTGCCCACGGCGTTGTCGGGGTTCACCTTCGAGCCGTGGCCCGCCTTGCCGCGCGCGGTCAGCTTGAGCCAGCCGGTGCCGCGCTCCCCCGCCGCGATGGCGTAGAGCTGATTGCCGCGCCCGTCGTGGAAGGTGAAGGCGCCGGACTCGCTGATGCCCTCCGTGCATCCTTCGAAGAGGGACGCGTGCTGATCGGCGAGGAACCCGGAACCGTCCTCGGCGCTCGCCTCCTCGTCGGCGGTGAACGCGATCACGATGTCCCGCCGGGGCCGCACTCCCGCGCGCGCCCAGCCGCGCACCACGGACAGGATCATCGCGTCCATGTTCTTCATGTCGATGGCACCGCGCCCCCAGACGACACCGTCGCGGATCTCCCCGGAGAACGGGTCGACGCTCCAGTCCGCGGCCTCGGCCGGGACGACGTCCAGGTGGCCGTGCACGAGCAGCGCGTCCGCGGAGGGGTCCGTGCCCTCGATCCGCGCGACGACGTTCGTACGCCCCGGTGTGCGCTCCAGGAGCGTCGGTTCGAGCCCGGCTCCGGCGAGACGCTCGGCGGCGTACTCGGCGGCGGGCCGCTCCCGGCAGTCGCCGCCGCCCCGGTTGGTGGTGTCGATGCGGATGAGTTCGGAGGTGAACCGGACCACCTCGTCGAGCGCTTGCCCGTCGACGTGTCCGGTGCCCTGATGCCCCGGCTGCTCCTCAGCCATACTGCTCCTCCACCGCCGCCGATGCGATCGTCGTGACCGCCTTGAACGTACGAATGCCCTCGTACATGGTCTCGCTGGTGTACGCGATCTTCCGCTCGCCGGTGCGCCGCACGCCCGGCACCACGGTGGACGCCATGGACAGGTGCTCGGCGTCGAATTCGAGCTCCACGGTGAACGGGCCGCCCCGCACCGGTTCGTGCCGCACGGCGAGCGGCGTCGCCTCCTTCGCCGCGGCCCGGATGTCGGAGGCGGTCCGCCGCGGGGTGCGGCAGACCGCCGCGTACCGCGACACGTGGTCCTTGACGGCCACCTTCAGCGCGCCGGGTGCGTAGCCGAGCGCGTCGTCGCAGGCCAGATCGTCTCCGGTGACCAGGACGACGGGTACTCCGTACTCGGCGACGACATGGGAGTTGAGCAGTCCCTCGCTCGCCCGGACGCCGTTGACCCACACTCCGGTGATCGAGTTGGCGAGGTAGGTGTGCGCGAGCACGCCCTCCATGCCGGCGCCCGCGTGATAGCCGATGAACGCGATGCCGTCCACGTCGTCGTGCTGGACGCCCTCGATCATGGAGAGGGACTTGTGCCGCCCGGTGAGCATCTGGGCCCGCTCGTCGAGGTTCTCGAGAAGCAGGTTGCGCATGGTCCAGTGCGCTTCGTTGATGAGCACCTCGTCGGCGCCCCCGTCGAAGAAGCCGAGCACGGCGGCGTTGACGTCCGACGTGAACATCGAACGGCACCGCTCCCACTGCGGCGTACCGGGCAGCACGTCGGCCGGCCACGTAACACCCGTGGCGCCCTCCATGTCTGCGCTGATCAGGATCTTCATGCGGCCTCACGCTACGCGTTCGCCAACTCCTGGACCAGGTCCGTCGGTGACCGCGTCGCGCGCCACCCCCTTCCCCGTCGGCTGCCACAGGGTGCTGCGCAGGTCCGATCCGCGGACCAGCTGGATCCGCCATGGCTCGATGCGGATGACGTGGTACTCGGGATCCTCCGGGCCGCCGCGCCAGTAGTGGACGGGGTCGTAGCCCACGCCGGGCGGCCCGCCCCGGGTGTAGAGGTCCCAGGCGTGGCGCTTGGCGGCCTCGTCCTCGGCCCAGGCGGAGAGGGCGTCGACGTGGACGGTGTTCTGGCGGGGGTTCCAGTAGGAGTAGGTGGTGTGCGGGTTGCCGGCCAGGTGGGCCGTCTTGACGGGAGTCTTGTACGCGGCGAGCCAGCCGACCGGAAGGCCGTCGACGACCTCCCAGACGGGGAGCAGGACGCGGGCCCGGGGACGGTTCCCGCGGTCGACGGTGATCATCGTGGCGTACTTGATGTCGCGTACGTACGAGAAGAACGTGTCCCGCAGGTCGGAGAAGTCGCTGACTTTGGTGGTGGGCATGTCGGGTACTCCTTGCCGGGTGGGGTGGCGGATCAGCGCGTGGCGGGGATCTCGGGGGCGAGGTCGTCCACCGGTCCGCCGGACGCCGTCACCGTGCCCGGCCGCGAGCGGAGCCCGAAGGCGCTGACCAGCGCGGCGAGCAGGGCCGCCGCGAGCGGGACCCACAGGGCCGCGCGGTAGCCGTCGAGGAGCGCTGCGGGTGAACTCGACGTGGTGGCCCAGACGTTGACCGCGGTGACGGTGGAGAGGCCGAGCGCGGCACCGAACTGGAAGGCGGTGTAGAGCAGCCCGCCGGCCAGGCCCTGCTCCTCCTCCTTGACGCCCTCGGTGGCAACGATGGTGAGCGGTCCGTAGGTGAGGGCGAAGCCGAGGCTCAGGATGATCAGGCTCGGGAACATCGCCAGGTAGGTCCAGTCGGCGCCGACCGGCAGGAACAGGGCGTAGGAGAGTGCGGCGAGCAGCAGACCGCCGAAGATCACCCGGGCGTTGCCGAAGCGCTCGACGAGCTTGGGGGTGACGGTGGGCGAAAGCACCGCGTCGGCGCCGATGACGATCATCGCGAGGCTGGTCTGGAGCGTGGACCAGTCCCGCAGCTCCTGGAGGTAGAGGACGACAAGGAACTGGAACCCGAAGAAGCCGCCCGCGAAGAAGAGCCCCGAGAGGTTGGCGCGGACCAGGGCGCCGCTGCGGAAGATCCCCAGGCGGACGAGCGGGGATGCCGAGCGTCGCTCGACGGCTACGAAGACGGCGAGGAGGGCGAGGCCAGCGGCGAGGGTGCCTGCCGTGGCGGCGGCGCTCGCGTGAGAGGCGCGCTCCACGCCCAGGACGAGCAGCACGATCGCGGCGGTGACCATGACGGCCCCCACCAGGTCGACGCTCTGCCCGGTGCGGTCGGGGCGCGGCGACTTGGGGACGAAGGCGAGCGCGGCGGCCAGGATCAGGGCGGAGAGCACCACGGGCACGAAGAAGACCCAGCGCCAGCCGATCGCGGTGAGCAGACCGCCGACGACCAGGCCGATCGAGAAGCCGCCCGCGGCGGTGCCGGAGTAGAAGAGCAGCGCCTTGTTGCGCCGCGGGCCCTCGTCGAAGCCCGTGGTGATGATGGAGAGGCCCGCGGGGGTCATGAAGGCCGCGGCCACGCCGGTGACGAAGCGGGCGACGATCAGCATCCAGCCCTCGGTGGCGAAGCCGCCGAGCCCGGAGAAGACCAGGAAGACGGAGAGCCAGAGGACGAACATCTGGCGGCGCCCGAAGAGGTCGGCCGCCCGGCCGCCGAGCAGCATGAAGCCGCCGTAGCCGAGGACGTAGGCGCTCATGACCCACTGCAGCGATCCGGTGGACAGGCCCAGGTCGGCTCGGATGGACGGCAGGGCCACGTTCAGCATGGCCACGTCGATGCCTTCGAGGAAGATCGCGCCGCACAGGACGAGCAGGACACCCCACTCGCGCCGCTTGAAGGTGACCGGAGAAGCGCTCGGCGCCCCGGCTGATGACTCTCTGTGCGTACTCATGTCAGATCTCCGCCAACTCATGGATGATGCGGGGGATTTCCCGGCTCGCTCACCATCGGCCGGGGGCGGGGGCGGAACAACGGCGAAGATCGCAACGTTCGTTCAACCAGGCTTACCGATCCGATCTGCCTGGGGGGACGTCGATGGAACGCGATGAACTGGAGTGCTTTCTGCTCCTGGCCGAGGAGCTGCACTTCGGCAGGACGGCCGAGCGCATGCGGCTGTCACGCGCCCGGGTGAGCCAGCTGATCCAGCGCACCGAACGCCGCGTCGGCGCCCCGCTGTTCGTCCGCACGAGCCGCCGCGTCGGGCTCACCGCGCTCGGCCGTCAGCTCCGCGCCGACCTGGAACCGCACCACCGGGCCATCGACGCCGCCGTCGAACGGGCGGCGGCCACCGCGCGCGGCATCGACAGCGTGCTGCACGTCGGCTTCGCCAATCCGCTGGCCGGAGAGATCGTGATGCGGGCGACGGAGGCGCTGCGCGTGAGCCATCCGGGGCTCGCCGTGGAGATCTGCGAGGTGCCGCTCGGCGATCCGTACGGGCAGCTGCGCAAGGGCGAGTTCGACGTGCAGCTCACGGAGTTCCCGGTGCGCGAGGAGGACCTGGGCGGCGGTCCCGCGCTGCTCGCCGAGGAGCGCGTCCTGGCGGTCGCATCGGCGCATCCGCTGTCCGCGCGGGACTCGGTGTCGCTCGAGGACCTGGCCGACGTACCGCTCCTGACGATCGAGGGCGAGGTGCCCGACTACTGGCTGGAGCACCACGTCCCCTCGCGCACCCCGTCCGGCAGGCCGATCGGCCGCGGTCCTGGTGTGACCAACATGCAGGAGGCGCTGATGATGGTCGCGGGCGGCAAGGGCGCGTTCCTCGCCCCCGCGCACACCGGGACGTACTTCACCCGGCCCGGTGTCGCCTACGTCCCCTTCGCCGACGCCGAGCCGGTCGGGTACGGCCTGGTGTGGCGGGCCGGGCACGGCACGGGGGCGATCGAGACGTTCGCGCGGACCGCCCGCGAGGTGGCCCGTGAGGTGGCGCAGGGAGATCCGCGGAGTGTGGTGCCGGGAGCCGTCACCGCTGCGGGGTGAGGCCGGCGGAGGCCTGGGCCCCCGTGCGGTCGCGCGCCGCGCGGAAGGCGCCGGCCGCGACCACGGCCCAGACCGCGAGCGCGGGCCAGATCAGCACCTTCCCGCAGGTCCAGAGCGCCGGTACGGCCGCGGCCGTGGAGGTGGAGAGCGCGGCGACGGCGGTCATGGCGAGGGGGAAGACGGTGGCCCAGCGGCGCACGTCGTAGTGCAGGCGCGGCCACCGCAGTTCACAGACGACGAGCACGGCGTACCAGGCGAAGGCGAGGCCGAGCGCGACGAGGGTGACGATCCGCAGGACGTCGTGCGCGGGGGTCGCCCACCGCAGCGTCCCCTGCGGCACGGCGGCGGCGACCAGCTTCGATCCGGCGAGTGCGGAGATGGCCATGGCACCGGCGATGATCCAGTGGTCGCCCCGGCCGGTGGCGAGTTGGCGGAAGTCGAAGCGGATCAGGACCACGGCGTACAGGACGAGGCCGATGACGAAGAGGACCAGAGCGGGCCACATCAGCCACGCCTGCCGGTCGGCGGTGGCCACGGTGGCGGCGAGGACCACGATGGCCTGGGTGGCCACGCACACCAGATAGGCGGCGCCCGGGACCCTGCTCTGCCAGTGGCGGATGACGTGGGACATCAGCAACGGCCAGAGCAGCACGCTGAGGCAGAGCAGCGCCACGGACACGGCCTGGTGTCCGAGCAGCGAGAGGCGGGTGCCGAGGACCGCCGTCGCGGCGACGGCGGTCAGTGCGGGCGGGGTGTCGATCTCGCGGTGCCAGCGCTCCCGTTCGGTCAGCAGATGCCGGGCGAAGACAGTGGCGAGGAACAGCCAGACCACCAGTGCCACCACGAGCAGTGCCACCGACGCCCACTCCACGCCGAGCAGGTGCAGTCCGACGGAGAGCACGGCGGTGGCCATGACGACGGCGCCCGAGGCGGGCGGCAGACCGTCGGCCCAGTCCGTCCAGCGCGGGCCGCGGCTGCTGGCTGCGTCGCTCGGCACAGGGCGGCTCCCTAGGCGTACGAAGGCACACGAAGGCGTACTAGCCCTACTAGCCCCCCGCCCGCGATCCTGACACGGCCGAGCGGCCCCGGCACGTCAGTCGGCGTGGCGCCGCTGGTAGTGCCCGCGCCAGCGCGGCGTCGCCGCGCCGCCCATCACCGTCATGACGACGTCATGGGCGAGGGAGTCGGTCACGGGGGCGTGGCCGAAGAGCACCCGGTGGTAGGTGGTGGCGGCGAGCACGTCCAGGAGCAGGTCGATGTCCGCGTCGGGGCGGATGTCACCGCGTTCGATGCCGCGGCGCAGGGCCGCCTCGGTGGTGGCCCTTCTGGGGTGGAAGATCGTCTCGGCGAAGGTGCGGTCGAGCTCCGGGTCGTCCGCCAGGTCGGCCACCAGTGCGGGCAGGGTGCGGCGGCCGAGGTTGCCGCCGAAGGCACGGCTGATGGTCTCGATGCCCTCGATCAGGTCACAGTGCGTGCAGCCGGTGTCCGGGGTGGGGGCGGTGCCCATGGTCTCGGCGAGGGCCGCGACGACGAGGCGCTGCCGGGAGGTCCAGCGGCGGCGAATGGCCGGTTTGGTCGTGCCCGCGCGTCGCGCCACCGCCTCCATCGTCAGATGCGCGTAGCCGGACTCCTCCAGGAGCTCCGTCGTCGCGGTGAGGATGGCCCCGTCGAGCCGGGTGTCGCGGGGCCGTCCCGCTGGACGTTCGGTGTGGCCGACGGAATCGAGGGTTGCCATGGGAGGCAGTATAGGTAGCATGTGGTTTCGTTCCGTTCCGGATCGAAATATAAGGGAGGGGGCGACCTTGCCTGAGCAGGAATCGACCACCGACCAGCCGCTCACCACGCCCGAGCCCGTGTACGCCGCCAGGGGCGAGAGCGTGCTCAGCGCGCCCTACACGGCGCTGACCTGGGGCATCGTCCTCTCCGTCGGCCTGGTGGCCTTCGAGTCGATGGGCGTGGCCACCGTGCTGCCTGAGATCGCCGGGAGACTCGGCGGCCTGGGCGCCTACGGCTGGGGCCTTTCCGCCCTGATGCTGGCCAACCTGATCGGCACGGTCGCCGCCGGGCGGGCCGCCGATCTCCGGGGCCCCGCGCGGCCGTTGGCCGCGGGCCTCGCCGTCTTCGCCGTCGGCTGCGCGGTGGCCGGGTCCGCGCCGAACTGGACCGCCTTCCTGGCCGGGCGCTTCCTCCAGGGCCTCGGCGTCGGCGCCGTCATGGCGCTGGCGTACATGGTCATCTCCCTGGCGTATCCACAGCAGTTGAGGGCGCGGATGTTCGCGCTCGTCTCGGGCGCCTGGACCGTGCCCTCCCTCGTCGGGCCGACCGTCGCCGCCGTGATCGCCGAACAGATCTCCTGGCGCGGTGTGTTCGTGCTCCTCCTGCCACTGATCGCCGCTGCCGCCGCACTGGTCCTGCCACGACTGCGCCACCTGGGCAGCGGTGGCGTGGCCCGCCCCAAGGACGGCCGGTGGTGGGCGACTCCGGTGGCGCGCAGCGTCCTGCTCGCCGCGGGCACCGGTGTGCTCCTCGCCGGACTCCAGCTGCACGAACCGGCGTTGCTCGTCCCCCTGGCCCTGCTCGGCGCCGCCGCGGGGATCTTCGCGCTGAGCTCGGTGACCCCGCCCGGCACGCTCACCGTGCGGCCCGGGGTGCCGACCGGCGTGGTGCTGCGCTTCCTGCTCTGCGGTGCGTACTTCGGCAGCGAGGCGTTCCTGCCGCTCGGCCTGGTCCAACTGCGCGACCTCAGCGCCACGGAGGCCGGGCTCGGGCTCTCGGCGGGCGCGATCACCTGGGTGCTCGGGGCGGCCTGGCAGGGCAGGGCCGACGCGCGCTGGGGCGGGCGCTCCCGTGCCGTGCCGATCGCGGCGGGCTTCGCGGTGCTCCTCGTGGGGATCGCGGTGATGGCGCTCGGCATCCTCGTCGACGCGGTGCCCGCGCTGACCGCCGTGGCCGGGTGGGCGATCGGCGGCGCGGGCATGGGCGTGGCCTTCAACGCCGCGACCACGGACGCCATGGAGCAGGCACCGGCCGACCGGCAGGGCGAGGCGAGCGGCGCGATGCAGCTCGCCCAGACCCTGGCGGTCGCGGTGCTCAGCGGCCTGGGCGGCGCCGCGGTCTCCCTGGCCGATGTTCACGGGGCGTCCACGTCCGCCGCCCTGACGGCCACGTTCGCGCTGACGGGCGCGTTGGCGGCCATGGGGGTCGTCGCGGCGCGGCGGATCAGGCCGCGGGTGTCCTGAGGCACGTCCTGACCCTCGCCCGCACCCCGCGGGTCGCGGGACCTTCAGCGGGCCCCGCGTCCAGCCCGCCGCTCACAGCTTGAACACCACTCCCCGCCACACCCACCCCGCGTCGAGCACCGCGTCCCGCAGGGGGTCCTTCATCTCGGCGGGGTCGAAGGTGAACGTCTCCGTCTTGTGCAGCTTGCCGTCGTCCCCGCGCTCGAACGTCCACTGCCGACTCTTCATGGTCACCTGCCCACGGGAGTACTCGCGCGACTGGGCCAGCCTGGGCGTGTCCCCGACCCACTGGACCTTCCACTGCTCGTCGACCGTGCGCACCTCGTGGCTGTCCGGCATCAGACGCATCAGAGTCCTGACGGTCCGGTCCAGCTGGGTCCGGACGAAGAAGGTGCGCCAGGCGGGCTCCAGGATCCGCCACTCCGCCACCAGGTCGGCGCTCTCGGACGGGGTGCCGTTGCGCACGAGGTACGGCACGTCCGGCCCGTTGAGTCCGAGCAGCGCGGCCCGGACTTCCTCGGCGGTACGCGGGGCGACACCACTGCCGGGGTGCCTGGTGCCGGTGAGTTTGTCGAAGAGACCCATCGGACCAACCTAGGGACGGTTGACGCGAACCTGCAAATGCCCGCTGAAGTCACCCCGCCCGCCCCACCACCAGCCACTTCGACGGCAGCTCGATCCGCGTCCCGTCCGGCGTGAACTCGGTCGTGGTGAGCGGAAGTTCACCGTGCGCCAGGACCGTGAGGCCCGCCGCTGCCACGTACTCCGGCACCGCGGCGTCCGCGACCTCGCCCGGCGCGATGCCGTGCGCGAACACCGGCGCCAGCTTCGGTGGCGGGCCGTCGGGGCTCTGGGCAAGGCCCCTCAGGACCGTCCCCGCGGCCTCGGCGAGCTCGACGACGAACGCTCTGCCGCGCTCGCCGAGCAGCGCCGCGATGCCGTCGACCAGCGGCTGGCGGTCGGCAGGGTCGCACTGGTGGAGCACCCCGCGCATATAGACGTTCACATCGCCGAGCTCCGCGTGCAGTTGCTCGGCCTCGGCCTTCTCCGCGGCGTCGACCTGCCGGAACTCGACCTGTTCCGCCGGGTCGGCGCGCCGTGCGTGCCCCAGCGCGGCGGCCGACAGGTCGACGCCCAGGACGCGCGGGTAGCGGTCGGCGAGGAAGCGGGTCTGGGTGCCGTTGCCGCAGCCGAGGTCCACGACGGGGAGGCCGGCTGCCGCCAAGTGCGGTTCGAAGAGAGCGAGATGGATGCCGACGGTGAGCGCGGGTTCGGCGTCCCAGAGGACGGCCCCCTCTTCGTCGGGGGCATCCCGCCAGAACCCCTCCCACGCCTCCCTGTACCGACTCGTGACGCTCATGCCCAGCTCCCCAGGGTGCGACGACGACCGCCGAAGCCGACGGCAAGATCGGTCTACCGCGCCCGGGGTGCGCGGACAAGTCACCGGCGCAATCATTCACGGCGTCTTCGACACTTCCCGCCGAGCGCACGCCTCCGGGCGGCGCTCGGGGCCTCACCTACGGGGCGGCGCCAGCTCGAACCACACGGTCTTGCCGGAGGCCGTACGGCTGGTCCCCCACTCCTTGGCGAGCACGCTGACGATCCGCAGTCCGCGCCCGAACTCGTCGCCGGGGCCCGCGCTCAGCAAGGTGGGCAGGGTGTGGTCGTCGTCCTCGACCTCGCAGATCAGCGTGGCCCCTGAGCGGACCAGGCGGAGTTCGACGTGAGGGCTGCGCGAGTACCGTACGGCGTTGGTGACGAGCTCGCTGACCAGGAGCTCGGCGGTCTCCGACAGGCCGGCGCGGGACCAGGCGCGCAGCTGGTCGCGGACCAGGTCGCGCGCCCTGCTCACCTCGCTCGGGTCGAGCGCGAGCCGCCAGCTCGCGACGTCCTCGTCCGCGACGCCGTTCAGACGCGCCATCAGGAGTGCCACGTCGTCCTTGCGTCCGCCGCGGGTGTTGAGCGCCCTGATGATGGTGTCGCAGGCGTCGTCCATGGAGGCCGCCGGGTGGGCCGCGGACTCGGTGAGCGTGGCGAGGCCGACGCCGATGTCCTCGCCGCGCACCTCGACGAGACCGTCGGTGCACATCAGGAGCCGGTCGCCGGGCGCCACGCGCACGGTGACCGCCTCGAAGGGCACGCCTCCGACACCGATGGGCGCCCCTGTCGGCAGTTCGAGGAGTTCGCTGCGGCCGTCGTCGGCGCGGACCAGGACGGGCGGGATGTGTCCCGCGTTGGCGAGGTGCAGCCGGCCCGCGAGGGGGTCGTAGACCGCGTACAGGCACGTCGCGAGATAGTGCTCGCCGAGCCGCTGCGCCAGGTCGTCGAGGTTGCGCAGGAGCTGTGCGGGCGGCAGGTCGAGGGCGGCCATGGTCTGCACGGCCGTGCGCAACTGGCCCATCATCGCGGCCGAGTTGAGGCCGTGCCCCATGACGTCGCCGACGACGAGCGCGGTACGCGAGCCGGGCAGTTTCACGGAGTCGAACCAGTCGCCGCCGACCCGGCCGAGGAGCGTGCCCGGCAGATAGCGCGTGGCGATGTCGCAGCCCGTCATGCGCGGCTCGATGTGCGGCAGCATGCTGTCCTGGAGGGTGTCGGCGACGCTCTCCTGGTAGGTGTACATGCGGGCGTTGTCGAGCACGAGGCCCGCGCGGGCGGCGAGTTCGGCGCCGGTGACGCGGTCCATGTCGTTGAAGACGGGCCGCTCCCGGTGGCGCAGCAGGATCATGAATCCGAGCACCACATTGCGGGCTTTCAGCGGTACGACGAGCATCGAGCGGTGGTTGATGAGCGGGCGGATGTCGCGCTTCTCGAACTGCGAGGCGATGGCGTTGCCCATCTCCTCGGTGATGCGCGGCACGAGGACCGGATCGCCGGAGGTCATGCACTGGAAGAACGGCGTGTGCGACGGGAACGGCATGGATTCGCCGACAGGCACGACGTCGTCCCAGCGGCCCGGCTCGTCCGTGTGCTCCACGGCCACCCGGTGCCACAGCGTGGTCTCGTCCGGCGGCCCCTCCGGGAAGCCCTCGCCCGCGACGACCTGTTCGCGCAGGTAGGTGCCCGCGACGTCCGTGAACCGTGGCACGACGGCGCGGCTCACCTCGATGATCGTCCGCGAGAGGTCCAGCGAGGAGCCGATGCGCCCGCTGACCTCGTTCAGGAACTCCAGGCGCTCGCGCACCGCCGCGTACTCGAGATCCTCGGCGTCGTCCGGTGTGCCGGGCTCCGGCGCGAGGCCCGCCGCGGCGGCGCGTTGGGTGCGCAGCCTGCGCGCCTTGCGCTCGGCGCGCCGCGGCACGCCCCAGTCAGGGGTGACGGGCACGCGGTCCTGCTTGCTGAACTCCAGGACGGGATAGCCGAGTTCGAGGATCTGCGCCACGATGCGCGAGCTCTCGCCCACGCTCATGCTGGGCAGGATCTCGGGCAGCCGGCGCGCCAGTTCGTCCGCTCCGGGGAAGTCCGTGTGCAGGGCGAACCCCGGCGCTATCCGCTCGACCTGACCCGGCTCACGGCCTTCGTCGTCGGCAAGACGGTCGGCGTCCGCCGCGAGCACGAGCAGCCGCTCGGGTCCGGGGCCGATGAGCGGGTACGCCCACCACAGGACGTCCACGCGGTCCTGTTCACCGCCGGGCACGGAGAGCCGGGCGCGGCCGGCGGCGGGGTACGAGATACGTCCGTCGAGGGAGGTCTCCAGGTCGGGGCCCAGGCCGTCGTACACACCGAAGTTCGCGTGTTCCTCGGGGATCGCGCCGGACACCGGAAGCAGGTCGCCCGCCGGGCTCCCGACGGCGTCCTCCCTGGAGTACCCGAACAGCTTCCGTGCGCCGGTGCTCCAGTGCGAGACGAGACCCCCGCCGTCGATGACGACCACGGCGAGCGGGATCCGGCCGGCCACGGCGTGCTGCGCCACCGGCCCGTCCGGGGTGCCGTATTCCATGGCCAACGCTCCTTCCGGCGCACCGCGAAGGCCTGCGCCGCCCCAACCACCGTACGACCGGCACCGCTTGCCGTGCGGTGCAATGCGGGAATTGGGCCGCGCGGGGGCGCCTCCGGCGGGTATTGGCCCTCTGCCCCCGCTGTTCAGGGCTGGTTCAGGGCTAGGCGGGGCTGGTTCAGGGCTAGGCAGGGCCAGTCAGCGCTAGTCTTCGTGGCCCAGCTGGAGATCCCGCTCCGTACGCCCGCCGCCCGCGACCTGGAGCACGGTGGCCACCGGCGGGTAGCCCGCGGCGATGACCGTGTACTCGCCGGACGACAGATCGATGAACCGGAAGGTGCCGTCCTCCCTGGTCGTCAGGGTGTCCACGACGTTGCCCGCCGCGTCGAGCAGGGTCACACGCGCGTCCTCGACGGGGCGCCCGCCTCCGGCCCGCACGGTCCCGCGCAGGACGGCGCCGCCCGCGAGCTCGACGTCCTGGCGGGTCTCGCGGGATGCCTGCACGGTGACGGGCAGGGCGGCCGGGCGGAAGGCGGGCGCACTGGCCGCGAGGGTGTACTCACCGGCCACCAACTCCGTGATCACATAGCCGCCTTCGCGTCCGCTGCGAGTACTGGCGACGACCTCTCCGCGTACGTCGGTGAGGGTCACCGCGGCGTCCCTGACCGGGGACCCGTCGGCGGTGACGACACTGCCTGCCAGGCGCCCGGCGCCGCCGAGCACCACGTCGAGCTCCACGGGGCGCTCGCCGACGGTGACGGTGACCGCCTGCGGCTGGTGGCCGCCCGCGGCCGCGATCAGGACGAACGATCCCGAGCCCGGCGTGGAGAGCGCGTACCGCCCGTCCTCGCCGCTGGCGCCGCGGCCGATCTGCCGGCCGCCGACATCGATGAGGGTCAGGGCGGCGCGGGGCACCACGGTGCCGTCAGGGTGCTGCACGGTGCCGCAGACGGGCACTCCGGCGGCGTGCGCGGCACGGGCGTGGGGAATGGGCGTGGGCTCGGCCGTGGTGGCGTCCTGGGACGCTGCGCTGGACAACAGGGGTGTCTCCTTGAGGAAGAAGGTGATCAGCATGCCGAGGGCGAGCACCGGCACCAGGTAGAGGAAGATGCGCGGCATCGCGTCGGCGTACGCCTGGATGTAGTCCTCGCGCAGCGGGGCGGGCATCGCGTGGACGAGCTGCGGGGTGATGGCCTCGGGGTCCGGAAGTCCGGCTCCCGCCGGGACGCGGTCGGCGAGCGAGTCCGCGAGCCGGTCGGCGAAGAGCGTGCCGAAGATCGCGGCGCCGACGCTGCCGCCGATCTGCCGGAAGTAGTTGTTGGCGCTGGTGGCCGTGCCGAGGTCGGCGGGGCGTACCGCGTTCTGCACGGCGAGGATGAGCACCGGCATGACGAGGCCGACGCCCGTGCCGAGCACGGCCATCCAGATGCTGTAGTGCAGCCGGGGCGTGTCGACCTCGAGCCGGGAGAGCAGCCACATGCCGATGACGGACAGGACACCGCCGACGACCGGATAGATCTTGTAGCGCCCGGTGTGGCTGATGAGCTGTCCGGAGAGGATCGAGGCGCCGACGATGCCGCCCATCATCGGCAGCATGAGCAGCCCGGACTCGGTGGCGCTCGCGCCGTCGACCATCTGCAGGAAGGTCGGCAGGTAACTGGCCGCTCCGAAGAGGGCGATGCCGACGACCACGCCCACGAGCCCGGTGACGTTGAAGACCGAGTCGCGGAACAGGCGCAGCGGGATGATCGGTTCTGCGGCGAAGTGTTCGACGACGACGAAGAGCACGATCGAGGCGACGGCCCCGGCCGCGAGACCCAGGATGACGCGCGAGCCCCACTCGTACTCGGTGCCGCCCCAACTGGTCAGGAGCACAAGGCAGGTGGAGGCCGAGGCGAGCAACAGCGCGCCGAGCACGTCGAGTCGGGCCTTCGCCGTGCGTTTGGGCAGTTTCAGCCCGAGGCTGACGACGAGGAGGGTGACGAGCCCGAAGGGCACGTTGAAGTAGAAGCACCAGCGCCAGTCGACGTGATCGGTGAAGAACCCTCCGAGCAGCGGCCCCGCGACCGACGCGAGGCCGAACGCGGCGCCGATCAGGCCCATGTAGCGGCCGCGCTCCCGGGGCGGCACGATATCCGCGATGATCGCCTGTACGCCGATCATGAGGCCGCCCGCGCCGATGCCCTGGATGGCGCGGAAGGCGATGAGCTGGTCCATCGTGCGCGACCAACCGGCAAGCGCGGAGCCGATGATGAAGACGAAGATCGCGAACTGGAAGACGCCCTTGCGCCCGAAGAGATCCCCGAGCTTGCCGTAGATGGGCAGCCCGATCGTGGACGTGAGCAGGTAGGCGGTGATCGCCCAGGACATCTTGTCCAGGCCGTGCAGCTCACCGACGATCTTCGGGAGCGCGGTGGCGACGATCATCTGCTCGAGCGCGGCGAGCAGCAGGGCGAGCATGAGGCCGACGAAGACCATCCGGACGCGTCCGGGGCTGAGCGCTTCCGGCGCCGATACGTACTCCTGGGGTGGCGGCGCCTCTCCGCTTCCCGGAGGCACCGCGGCCCCCGCAGCCCCCGCAGCCCCCTCGGTGTGCCCCTGTTCGGCGCCCTTCACCAGCGTCGTGCCGCCCACGTCCTGCTCCCCTCGTCGCGCCTGCGCCGCACATTTCTCGCATTACGCGACAACTGCGAGCAAGCGCGACGAGTCGCCCTGCGTGGGGTCCGGCACACGTATGCGCCGGTGGGAGCCGTACGTCGTACAACTGCCCCGAACAGAAAACCACTCGAAACGGTGAGCGTGACAACAACCCTGAGGGGCTACCGGAGTTGAGGACCGGTCAGGCGCCTGCCTGCCCTCGACCTACTTCTCGACCTCGCCGGCGAGCTTGCCGAGCACCTCGTCGTAGATCCGCCCGAGCCCCTTGGGAGCGAAGGTCTTCTCGAAGAAGCCGCCGATGCCGCCCGCGCCGTTCCACACGGTGGAGACGACCACGCGCGCCTTGCCCTCCCCCGCCGGGGTCACGGTCCAGGTGGTGACCATGGAGGAGTTGCGGTCCTTCTCGACCAGCTCACCGTCGGTCGGCTCGGTGACCTCCAGGAGGCAGTCCCTGATCCGCTTGCTGGTGGCCTGCAGCTTCCAGTGGACGAGCGTCCCCTCACCGTCGCCGCCCTCACGCACCTCGAACTCGCTGAAGTGCTCCGACAGGATCTTCGGACGCGTGCCTTCGTAATCGGCGAGCGCGTCGAAGACGTCCTCCGGCTGCGCCGCGATGATCCGCTCCGTGGTCGCCTCGACCTGCGCCATGGCACTTCCTCCAGCACTCGGTTGTCACTCGGGGGGTTCGCGGAAAGCCAACCACCCTGCGTACCGGCCTCCCAAATCGGGGTCACCTAGGCACGGGGTCGCTGTCGAGTCGCCGGCGAGTCGCTCCCGGGTCGCACGATCAAGGGAACATGTGTTCTATTCTGTGGTCAGTGCTACCGAGGAGGCGTCATGCGCTGGGAGAACCTCGCCGACGGGCCGTCACGGGGTGTCGCGGATGCCGCGCTGTTCGGCGCGGACGCGGTCACCACGAGGACCTTCGACACACCTGAGTTCCGTGGGATCACCTTTCACGAGATCCGGGCCAGAACGATCGTGAACCGGGTGCCGGGGGCGTCGCGCATGCCCTTCGAGTGGACGGTCAATCCGTACCGGGGCTGTTCACACGCGTGCGTCTACTGCTTTGCCCGCAAGACGCACAGCTACTTGGACCTGGACACCGGGCTCGGCTTCGACAGCCAGATCGTGGTCAAGGTCAACGCCCCCGATCTGCTGCGCCGCCGGCTCGCCTCGCCCAGCTGGCACGGCGAGCACATCGCCATGGGCACGAACGTCGACTGCTATCAGCGGGCCGAGGGGCGGTACGGACTCATGCCCGGGATCATCGCCGCCCTGCGCGATCACGCGAACCCCTTCTCCATCCTCACGAAGGGCACGCTGATCCTGCGCGACCTCGATCTGCTGCGGCAGGCCGCCGCCGTCACCGACGTCGGGATCTCCGTGTCCGTCGGCTTCGTCGACCAGGAGCTCTGGCGCACCGTCGAGCCGGGCACGCCCGCTCCGGAGCGACGGCTCGATGCCGTACGGACGCTGACCGAGCACGGCATCGGGTGCGGAGTGCTGATGGCGCCCGTGATCCCCTTCCTCGGGGACCGGCCCGAGCAGCTGCGGGCGACCGTGCGGGCCGTCGCCGCGTCGGGGGCCACCTCCGTGACACCGCTCGTGCTGCATCTGCGGCCCGGAGCGCGCGAGTGGTTCATGGCCTGGCTCGAGCGGCACCATCCGTATCTCGTGCGGCGCTACGAACGGCTGTACGCGGAAGGCGCCTACGCGCCCAAGTGGTACCAGCGCCGGATCACCCGGCAAGTGCACGAGCTGGCCGAGGAATTCGGCATCGGGCCCGCGCGTGCGGGCGCCACGCGCCGGATCCGCGTACCGGAGGAGCCCGCGCCCGAGCCAGAACCCCACGGCACGCAGCTCACGCTCCTCTGATCCGCACACTGCGCCTTTAAGGTCATTCACTCCGCGGCTGAGCAGCAACGCAGCCCTTCCGTGGCCGAGCAACGACCAAGCCCGTCGGGGGCGTTGTCGGACCCATGGGCCAGGATGGGCCCATGAGCCGACTGACCCGCATCGACGCCCCCGACGGCGTCTTCCCCGCCACCGCGTACACGCACGTCGTCATGGGCACCGGCCGCTTCGTCGCGATATCCGGGCAGCTCCCCCTGGACGAGGACGGAGAGCTGGTCGGTGAGGGCGATCCGGCCGCCCAGGCGCGGCAGGTCTTCGACAATCTGCGGCGCTGTCTGCTGGCCGCGGGCGGCGGCTTCGACGACGTCGTGAAGTTGACGTATTTCGTCACGGACATGGCGCACATGCCCGCGATCCGGGCCGCGCGGGACGCCCACATGGACCCGGCGCGGCTCCCGGCGTCCTCCGCCGTGCAGGTGGCCGGTCTTGTCTCTCCGCGGTTCCTGATGGAGATCGAGGCGTACGCCGTCCTTTAGCCCCGATGGCGCGATGGCCCCGATGGCCCCGACCGGCGAAGAATCTAGCCCGGCAGGCGGGCCAGGGCCGCGGACGCGGCGGCAGCGAGCCGCGGATAACCGCATGCCTGCGTCAGGACGGGCCTGGCCCGCGGATCGCCGAGCGCCCCCAGGCCCTCCACGCACGCCAGCGCGATCTTCCCGTACGGATCGTGGGGAGCGAGCCTGCGTCCCAGCGTGGTGATCAGGGCGGGCGCCGACTCGGGCGCGCGCAGTTCGGTGAGCAGACGCACCGGGTGCAGGGCGTAGGCGACGCGCAGCTCATTGGTGGCCAGGGCGGCTGCCGCCCGTGCCGTACGCGGATCACCCAGTCTGGCCAGGGCGTACGCGGCGGCCGCGCACCGCGATGGATCCCGGTGGTTGAGGAGCAGCACCAGGGACTCGAAGGCCCGGCTGTCCCCGGCGGTGCCGAGCCGGACCGCCGCCAGCTCCCGCGCCCACAGTGGCTGACCCGCCGCGGCGAGCACCTCCGCGAGTTCCTCCACGTCGCCGGTCGCGACCAGCCTCTCGTAGGCCTTCGAGACTCCCGCCTCGCGGCGTAAGCGTTCCGTCACCGTCCGCAACTCCACGTCCATGACGGGGAGCCTATCCGCGATGCAGATCACAAACCCTGGGGACTGGCGCGCTCGTTACTCGCCGGTTAATCTCATGTGAGCGGGGCACACTCCCCGTCAGTAGTTCCTTTCCTCGCGGCGGCCTGGTGACGCAGCCGTTGCGAGAGCTTGTCGGTTCGGTGCTTCGAGCACCTCAGCTCCACTCAGTACGACGTGGCTCCGGGACAGAGCCGGTCGACTCCTCACGGGCGTGCGCCCCTCGCCGCCCGATCACGACACGCAGCAGCTCATCTTCCGCACGCCGCGCCGCCGTTGCCGCGCACCGCGTGCGCCCCTCAGTCGTCACTCACTTCCTGGAGTCCACGCATGGACACTCCCTTGAACACTGTCGCCGTGATCGGTCTCGGCACCATGGGCACCGGCATCGCCGAGGTCCTGGCCCGCGCGGGACGCGAGGTCATCGGCATCGACATCAGCGAGGCCGCGGGCGCACAGGCCGTCGCCGCCATCGAGTCGTCGACCGCGCGTGCCGTGCGCCGTGAGCACCTCACCGAGGACGAGCGGCGTGACGCGCTCGCCCGCGTCCGCACCTTCACCGATCTGCAGGCGGCGGCCGACGCCGACCTGGTGATCGAGGTCGCCCCGGAGTCGTACGAGATCAAGCAGCAGATCATCCGTGAGCTCGACGGCGTCGTGCGCCCCGAGACGATCATCGCGACCGGCACGAACGCGCTGTCCGTGACCCGTCTCGCCGCCGAGTCGGCGCGCCCCGAGCGGGTGCTCGGCCTGCACTTCTTCAACCCGGCCCCGGCGATGAAGCTGGTCGAGGTGGTCTCCTCCGTGCTGACCGCCCCCGCGGCCGTCGCCTCCGTCACCGACCTCGCGTACGCACTCGGCAAGGAGCCCGTCGCGGTCGGCGACCGGCCCGGATTCGTCGCCGACGGCCTGCTCTTCGGCTACCTCAACCAGGCAGCGGCGATGTACGAGGCGAAGTACGCGTCCCGCGAGGACATCGACGCCGCCATGAGGCTGGGCTGCGGCCTGCCGATGGGCCCCCTCGCCCTGCTCGACCTGATCGGCGTCGACACGGCCCGCACGGTCCTGGACGCGATGTACTCCGAGTCGCACGACCGGCTGCACGCGCCCGCCCCGATCCTCAAGCAGCTCAGCGAGGCGGGCCTGACCGGCCGTAAGACGGGGCGCGGCTTCTACTCGTACGAGCAGCCGGGCAGTTCGGTCGTCGTGCGGGACGCGCTGACCCCGCCGGAGGACGGCCGGCAGGGCGGTGGGCGCACCATCCGGTCGGTCGGTGTCGCCGGGTCCGGGACTATGGCGTCCGGCATCGCCGAGGTCTTCGCCAAGGCCGGGTACGACGTGGTGCTCGCGGCGCGCAGCGAGGAGAAGGCCGAGAAGGCCAAGTCCCGTATCGGCAAGTCGCTTTCGCGCTCCGTCGACAAGGGACGGATGACGGCGGAGACCGCCGCCAAGACGCTGGACAGGATCACTCCGGCCGGTACGTACGACGCGTTCGCCGATGTCGATCTCGCCCTGGAGGCGGTCGCCGAGGACCTGGAGATCAAGCAGCAGCTGTTCGCGGCGTTCGACAAGGTCTGCAAGCCGGGCGCGATCCTGGCGACCACCACCTCGTCCCTGCCGGTCGTCGCCTGCGCCCGCGCCACCTCGCGTCCCGGCGACGTGATCGGCATGCACTTCTTCAACCCGGCACCGGCGATGAAGCTGGTCGAGGTGGTCCGCACGGTCCTCACGGAGGACGACGTGCACGCGACGGTCCGCCAGGTCTGCTCGACCATCAAGAAGCACCCGGTGGACTGCGGCGACCGCGCGGGCTTCATCGTGAACGCGCTCCTGTTCCCCTACCTCAACAACGCGATCAAGATGGTCCAGGAGCACTACGCGACGCTCGACGACATCGACGCCGCGATGAAGCTCGGCGGCGGCTACCCCATGGGCCCCTTCGAGCTCCTGGACGTCGTCGGCCTGGATGTCTCGCTCGCCATCGAGAAGGTCCTGCACCGCGAGTTCCGCGACCCGGGCCTCGCCCCCGCCCCCCTGCTCGAACACCTGGTGGCCGCGGGCTGCCTCGGCCGCAAGACCGGCCGCGGCTTCCGCGAATATGCCCGACGGTAAGCCGGAAGCGGACGGGAGCGCGCCTGACGGCGATGCGCGCACGGACTGGGGCGGGCTGCTCGAACCGTCGGGCGGCCCCGTCCCGCCGTCGCGCGGCCCCGTCCCGCGGGAGCACTCGGCTGCGCATATGCAGTACGTTCGGGTCATGCCCAAGGCCGCCAAGTCCTCACGTACGCCCGCTACGCCCGACGCTCCGGAGAGCGCGGCCGGCAGCCGCGCCGCCGCCCAACGGCTCAAGATGCGCCGGGAGCTCGCGGCGGCGGCGATGGAGCTCTTCGCGTCCAAGGGGTACGAGGCGACGACGGTCGACGAGATCGCCGCGCAGGCAGGGGTCGCACGCCGGACCTTCTTCCGGCACTTCCGCTCCAAGGAAGAGGCGATCTTCCCGGACCACGACGACACGTTGATCCGGGCGGAGGCGGTCCTGAACGCGGCGCCTCCGCACGAGCACCCGCTGGACACGGTGTGCCGGGGCATCAAGGAAGTCATGAAGATGTACGCGGCGTCGCCCGCCGTGTCCGTCGAGCGGTACCGCCTGACGCGCGAGGTACCCACGCTGCGCGAGCGGGAGATCGCCTCGGTGGCCCGCTACGAACGGCTCTTCACGCGCTACCTCCTGGGCCACTTCGACGAGCAGGCCCACCACGACGGCAACGACGACCCGCTGCTCGCGGAGGTCGCGGCGTCGGCGGTGGTGACCGCGCACAACCACGTGCTTCGCCGGTGGCTGCGTGCGGGCGGCCAGGGCGACGTGGAGACCCAGCTGGACCACGCCTTCGCCATCGTCCGCAGGACCTTCGGTTCGGGCATCGGGGCGGGGCGTGACACCACCACGGCTCCGGCGGCCTCGGTGAGCACCGGCGGCGATGTCCTGGTCACCGTGGCACGGACGGACGCACCGCTCGACGAGATCATGCGGACGATCGAGAAGGCGCTGCGGGAGTCATA
Organism: Streptomyces rectiviolaceus; assembly: GCF_039533825.1. NCBI lineage: Bacteria > Bacillati > Actinomycetota > Actinomycetes > Kitasatosporales > Streptomycetaceae > Streptomyces > Streptomyces rectiviolaceus. Next base: position 36,710 of record NZ_BAAAUG010000173.1, on the reverse strand, counting down.
GATCCCGTTCTCCACCTTTTTGTCCTGGGCTTTTCAGGGGGCGCTACCCACCGGTAGTGCCCCCTCTGCCGTGCCGCCCACCCCTCTGACCTGCACTGATCGATCATCTATCAAAAATTGATGGCACTCAGTGTCTTGCCGACTGGCACGCGGTGTCATACGTTGATGTTGTCCGGGCGGCCGGCGTGCAGAGAACTTCCGTACGCCGGCTGTCCCCACAAGCCAAGGCTTGTGCGCCCGGACGCCTGCGTCACAGGCAACCTCCCGCGCCACACCAAGCGCTGCCGAGCTACACCCTTCGCCGAACCGACGGCACACCTCCACCACCTGCACCAGCAGCACCCGACGTAACCCTCAAGAGCGTGCTCCCCTCAGAGGGGGACACGAACTTCGCCGGAGGCATCACCGTGAAGGAAATCCTGGACGCGATCCAGTCGCCGGACACGACGTCCGCCGACTTCGCCGCTCTCCCCCTGCCCGACTCGTACCGCGCGATCACCGTGCACAAGGACGAGGCGGAGATGTTCGCCGGGCTCGAGACCCGCGACAAGGACCCCCGCAAGTCGCTGCACCTGGACGACGTGCCGGTGCCCGAACTCGGCCCGGGCGAGGCCCTGGTGGCCGTGATGGCCTCCTCGGTCAACTACAACTCCGTGTGGACCTCGATCTTCGAGCCGGTGTCCACCTTCAGCTTCCTGGAGCGCTACGGCCGCCTGAGCGAGCTCACCAAGCGCCACGACCTGCCGTACCACGTCATCGGCTCCGACCTCGCGGGCGTCGTCCTGCGCACCGGACCCGGCGTGAACTCCTGGAACCCGGGCGACGAGGTCGTCGCGCACTGTCTGAGCGTCGAGCTGGAGTCCTCGGACGGCCACAACGACACGATGCTCGACCCCGAGCAGCGCATCTGGGGCTTCGAGACCAACTTCGGCGGCCTCGCCGAGATCGCCCTGGTCAAGTCCAACCAGCTCATGCCCAAGCCGGACCACCTGAGCTGGGAAGAGGCGGCGGCTCCCGGCCTGGTGAACTCCACCGCGTACCGCCAGCTCGTCTCGCGCAACGGCGCCGGCATGAAGCAGGGCGACAACGTCCTGATCTGGGGCGCCAGCGGCGGCCTCGGCTCCTACGCCACCCAGTTCGCCCTGGCCGGCGGCGCCAACCCCATCTGTGTCGTCTCCAGCGAGCAGAAGGCGGACATCTGCCGCGCGATGGGCGCCGAGGCGATCATCGACCGCAGCGCCGAGGGCTACAAGTTCTGGAAGGACGAGCACACCCAGGACCCCAAGGAGTGGAAGCGCTTCGGCAAGCGCATCCGTGAGCTGACCGGCGGCGAGGACGTGGACATCGTCTTCGAACACCCCGGCCGCGAGACCTTCGGCGCCTCGGTCTACGTCACACGCAAGGGCGGCACGATCGTCACCTGCGCCTCGACCTCGGGCTACACCCACGAGTACGACAACCGCTACCTGTGGATGTCCCTCAAGAAGATCGTGGGCTCGCACTTCGCCAACTACCGCGAGTCCTGGGAGGCCAACCGCCTCATCGCCAAGGGCAAGATCCACCCCACCCTCTCCCGCGTCTACTCCCTGGAGGAGACCGGCCAGGCCGCCTACGACGTGCACCGCAACCTCCACCAGGGCAAGGTCGGCGTCCTCGCCCTCGCCCCCCAGGAGGGTCTGGGCGTGCGCGACCCGGAGATGCGGGCCAAGCACATCGACGCGATCAACCGCTTCCGGAACGTCTGAGGGCTGAGGGTTCGCACATGACAGAGCGTCAGAAGGACCGGCCGTGGCTCATGCGGACCTATGCCGGTCACTCCACGGCCGAGGCGTCCAACGAGCTGTACCGGCGCAACCTCGCCAAGGGTCAGACGGGCCTCTCGGTCGCGTTCGACCTGCCCACGCAGACCGGCTACGACCCGGACCACATCCTCGCCCGAGGTGAGGTCGGCCGGGTCGGGGTTCCCGTCTCGCACGTCGGCGACATGCGGCGCCTGTTCCAGGACATCCCCCTGGACCAGATGAACACCTCGATGACGATCAACGCCACGGCCATGTGGCTCCTGGCGCTCTATCAGGTGGTGGCGGAGGAGCAGGGCGTGGACATCACGCAGCTCCAGGGGACGACGCAGAACGACATCGTCAAGGAGTACCTCTCGCGCGGGACGCACGTCTTCCCGCCGGTGCCCTCCCTCCGCCTCACCACCGACATGATCACGTACACGGTGGCGCACATCCCCAAGTGGAACCCGATCAACATCTGCAGCTACCACCTGCAGGAGGCCGGGGCCACTCCGGTGCAGGAGATCGCGTACGCGATGTCCACCGCCGTCGCCGTCCTGGACGCCGTGCGCGACTCCGGGCAGGTGCCGGAAGAGAAGTTCGGTGACGTCGTCGCCCGCATCTCCTTCTTCGTGAACGCGGGCGTCCGCTTCGTCGAGGAGATGTGCAAGATGCGGGCGTTCGGCCGCATCTGGGACCGGATAACGCGCGAGCGGTACGGCATCACCGACCCCAAGCAGCGCCGGTTCCGCTACGGCGTGCAGGTCAACTCGCTCGGCCTGACCGAGGCGCAGCCGGAGAACAACGTCCAGCGCATCGTCCTGGAGATGCTGGCCGTCACGCTCTCCAAGGACGCACGCGCGCGTGCCGTGCAGCTTCCCGCCTGGAACGAGGCGCTCGGCCTGCCCCGGCCGTGGGACCAGCAGTGGTCGCTGCGCATCCAGCAGGTGCTCGCCCTGGAGAGCGATCTCCTGGAGTACGAGGACATCTTCGAGGGCTCGCACGTCATCGAGGCCAAGGTGGAGTCCCTCGTCGAGGAGTCGCTCGCCGAGATGGACCGCATCGAGCAGATGGGCGGCGCGATGGCCGCCGTCGAGTCCGGTTACCTGAAGTCGCAGCTGGTCTCCTCGCACGCCGAGCGAAGGGCGCGCATCGAGTCGGGCGAGGAGAAGATAGTCGGCGTCAACGCCTACGAGTCGACCGAGCCGAACCCGCTCACCGCGGACCTGGACACCGCGATCATGACGGTCGACCCGGCGGTCGAGAACCGCGTCGTGAACGCCCTGAAGCACTGGCGCGACACCCGCTACCAGCCGCCGTTCAACCACCCGCGCCCCTGCAAGGCCCTGGAGAAGCTCAAGGAGGTCGCCGCAGGCACCGGCAACCTCATGGAGGCCACTCTGGAGTGCGCACGCGCCGGTGTGACGACCGGGGAGTGGTCAGGCGCCCTGCGGGAGGTCTTCGGCGAGTTCCGGGCGCCCACGGGCGTCTCCAGCGCTCCGGTGACCGTCACCGCGGAGGCGGGCACGCCGCTCGCCCTCGTCCGCGACAAGGTCGCCAAGACCGCCGCCGACCTCGGCACCGGCAAGCTCCGCTTCCTGGTCGGCAAGCCGGGCCTCGACGGGCACTCCAACGGGGCCGAGCAGATCGCGGTGCGTGCGCGTGACGCCGGCTTCGAGGTGGTCTACCAGGGCATCAGGCTCACGCCCGAGGAGATCGTCGCCGCCGCGCTCGCCGAGGACGTACATGCCGTGGGCCTTTCGATCCTCTCCGGCTCGCACGCGCAGCTCGTGCCGGACGTGCTCGTGCGCCTGCGCGATGCGGGCGCGCCCGACATCCCCGTCATCGCGGGCGGCATCATCCCCAACAGCGACGCCGAGGACCTGAAGGCGGCCGGTGTGGCCGCCGTCTTCACCCCCAAGGACTTCGGCATCACCGAGATCATCGGCCGTATCGTCGACGAGATCCGGAAAGCGAACAAGCTCGACCCTCTGGAGGTCCCCGCATGACCGCGCCCATCAACCGTCTCCGCCCCCGCCGTTCATGTCTGGCGGTCCCCGGTTCGAACCCGCGCTTCCTGGAGAAGGCCCAGGGCCTCCCCGCCGACCAGGTCTTCCTCGACCTGGAGGACGCCTGCGCGCCGCTCGCCAAGCCGGAGGCCCGGCACACCATCGTCAAGTTCCTCAACGAGGGCGACTGGACGGGCAAGACGCGGGTCGTGCGCGTCAACGACTGGACGACCGAGTGGACGTACCGCGACGTCGTCACGGTCGTCGAGGGCGCGGGCCAGAACCTCGACTGCATCATGCTGCCGAAGGTGCAGACGGCGGACCAGGTCGTCGCGCTCGACTTCCTGCTCACGCAGATCGAGAAGACGATGGGCTTCGAGGTCGGCAAGATCGGCATCGAGGCGCAGATCGAGAACGCGCAGGGCCTCAACAACGTCAACGCGATCGCGCAGGCATCGCCGCGCGTCGAGACGATCATCTTCGGCCCGGCCGACTTCATGGCGTCGATCAACATGAAGTCCCTGGTCGTCGGCGAGCAGCCGCCCGGCTACCCGGCGGACGCCTACCACTTCATCCTGATGAAGATCCTGATGGCCGCCCGCGCCAACAACCTCCAGGCGATCGACGGTCCTTACCTCCAGATCAAGAACGTCGACGGCTACCGCGAGGTCGCGAACCGCGCCGCCGCGCTCGGCTTCGACGGCAAGTGGGTCCTGCACCCCGGCCAGGTCGACGCCGCCAACGAGGTCTTCTCGCCCTCCCAGGAGGACTACGACCACGCCGAGCTGATCCTGGACGCCTACGACTACTGCACCTCCGAGGCAGGCGGCAAGAAGGGCTCGGCGATGCTCGGCGACGAGATGATCGACGAGGCCAGCCGCAAGATGGCCCTCGTCATCTCCGGCAAGGGGCGCGCCGCGGGCATGACGCGCACCTCCAAGTTCGAGATCCCGGAGGCCTGACATGCAGTTCGGCCGCACCTACGAAGAGTTCACCGTCGGGGACGTCTACAAGCACTGGCCCGGAAAGACGGTCACGGAGTACGACGACCACCTCTTCTGCCTCCTGACGATGAACCACCACCCCCTCCACATGGACAGCAACTATGCGGAGAAGACGACGGACTTCGGGAAGAACGTCGTCGTGGGCAACTACATCTACTCGCTGCTTCTGGGCATGTCCGTGCCGGACGTCTCGGGCAAGGCGATCGCCAACCTGGAGGTCGAGTCGCTCAAGCACGTGGCGCCGACCTTCCACGGCGACACGATCTACGGCGAGACCACGGTCCTGGACAAGACCCCGTCGAAGTCCAAGTCGGACCGCGGGATCGTCTACGTGGAGACCAAGGGCTACAAGCAGGACGGCACGGTGGTCTGCGTGTTCCGCCGCAAGGTGATGGTCCCCACCGAGACGTACATCAAGGAGCGCGGCGGCGAGCAGCCCGGCCGCCCGGAGCCGCGGGACACCGCGAAGAAGACGCAGGAGAAGTAGCCATGAGCCGACTCGCGCAGACCGCAGGTCTCACCGACATCCAGCGGGAGATCCTGTCCACCGTCCGGGACTTCGTCGACAAGGAGATCATTCCGGTCGCCACGGAGCTCGAGCACCGTGACGAGTACCCGCAGCAGATCGTGGACGGTCTCAAGGAGTTGGGCCTCTTCGGGCTCATGATCCCGGAGGAGTACGGCGGTCTGGGCGAGTCGCTGCTCACGTACGCACTGTGCGTCGAGGAGATAGCGCGTGGCTGGATGTCGGTCTCCGGCATCATCAACACCCACTTCATCGTCGCCTACATGCTCAAGCAGCACGGGACGCAGGAGCAGAAGGACACCTTCCTGCCGCGCATGGCGGCCGGCGAGGTGCGCGGGGCGTTCTCCATGTCGGAGCCCGCGCTCGGCTCCGACGTGTCGGCGATCACGTCCAAGGGCGTCAAGGACGGCGACGAGTACGTCCTCAACGGTCAGAAGATGTGGCTGACCAACGGCGGTACGTCCACGCTGGTGGCCGTTCTGTGCCGAAGTGACGAAGGACACCCCGAGGGCACGGCGCCCCACAAGTCGATGACGACCTTCCTCGTCGAGAAGGAGCCCGGCTTCGGAGAGGTCCGCCCCGGCCTCACCATCCCCGGCAAGATCGACAAGATGGGTTACAAGGGCGTCGACACGACTGAACTCATCATGGACGGACTGCGAATTCCGGCCAATCGCGTGCTCGGCGGGACCACCGGCCGCGGTTTTTACCAAATGATGGACGGCGTCGAAGTCGGGCGCGTGAATGTCGCCGCCCGTGGCTGCGGGGTCGCTCAGCGTGCATTTGAGCTCGGTGTCTCGTATGCCCAGCAGCGTCACACTTTCGGCAAGGCCATCGCTCAGCACCAGGCCATCCAGTTCAAGCTGGCCGAGATGGCTACCAAGGTCGAGGCCGCTCATGCGATGATGGTGAATGCAGCACGCAAAAAGGACTCCGGGGAGCGAAACGACCTCGAAGCAGGGATGGCGAAGTACCTCGCATCCGAATACTGCAAAGAAGTCGTAGAGGACGCGTTCCGGATTCATGGCGGTTACGGCTTCTCGAAGGAGTACGAGATCGAGCGCCTGTACCGTGAGGCCCCGATGCTGCTGATCGGCGAAGGTACCGCCGAGATCCAGAAAATGATCATTGGGCGCCGACTGCTCGAAGAGTATCGACTCCAGGGCTAGATGCCCGCTTTGGGGTGTTTTCATCGAGAAGAAGGTCACACCCTGTCAACACTCTTCGGCCGTCGACTCCGCTTCCTGGCTTGCCCAGTTGTGGCTCGCAACCGATACCATCCGGAAAAAGCCGCCGTCCCCCGTTAACCGCGCGGCATCATCCGCTACGAAGGTCATCCATGCCCCACAGCCAAACCTCTGCACCACGCGACAGCCTCGCTGGCGTACGCCTTGCGCGCGGAGCATCGCCGTGGCTCCTGCCGACCGTCGCCACCGCGGCGCTCAGCCTCGTGCGTGCGCGTCGTTCCAAGGGCGCCGCGGCCATCGCCGTGCCTGCCACCGCCCTGGCGGCGGGCATGCTGTGGTTCTTCCGCGACCCCGAGCGCGACATCGCCCAGGGCCGGGTCATCTCCCCGGCCGACGGCGTGGTGCAGAGCATCATGCCGTGGAAGGACGGGCGTACCCGCGTCGCGATCTTCATGAGCCCGTTGAACGTCCACGTCAACCGCGCGCCCCTGGCGGGCACGGTGACGTCCGTGGAGCACATCCCCGGCGGGTTCGTCCCGGCGTTCAACAAGGAGAGCGAGAACAACGAACGCGTTGTCTGGCACTTCGACACCGAGCTCGGTGACATCGAGATGATCCAGATCGCGGGCGCGGTCGCGCGGCGCATCGTTCCTTACGTGCCGCAGGGCACGAAGGTGGAGCAAGGCGAACGGATCGGCCTGATCCGCTTCGGCTCCCGTGTCGACATCTACCTCCCCGAGGGTGTCGACGTGGACGTCGAGGTCGGTCAGAAGACCGTGGCTGGGGTGACTCGCATTGACCGTGGTTGATCCTGAGACACAAGCGGGCTGGGTTCCCGAGGCGGCCGAGGACGAGGCGGACGAGGAGATGCCTCTCTCACTCCGCCTCTCAATAGCGGACACCCTCACGCTCGGTAACGCCACGTGCGGGTTCATGGCGGTGTACTTCACCACCACCGGCATCCTCATCCCGCACCTGCAGGGCAGCAATGAGAGCGGCATGGCGCGGCACTCCGCCGCGACCGCCGTGATCCTGATGCTCTGCGCGGCCGTCTTCGACCTCTTCGACGGGCTCGTGGCGCGCAAGCTGCGGTCCTCTCCGATGGGCGCGGAGCTCGACAACCTGTCGGACCTGATCAGCTTCGGTCTGGCCCCCGCGTACTTCGTGCTCGTCTACGGCATGGTCGCCGACGACGCGCACCAGAGAGTCGCCGCGGTCGGGGCGATCGTCGTGCTGCTGGCGGTGGTGCTGCGGCTTGCGCGGTTCAGTTGCGTGACCGTGAAGGACGGCACCTTCCAGGGCATGCCATCGCCCTTCGGCGCCCTCACGGTCGTCTCGATCGTGCTCCTGGAGCTGCCCTTCTGGGCGACGCTCATGGCGATCATCGGTACGGCGTGGCTCATGGTGAGCCGGGTCGAGTACCCCAAGCCGCGGGGTCCGCTCGCGGTGGCGATGCTCGCGTGGATCGTCGCGGCCATGGGGCTGCTCGCGGCCTGGGCGTTCGACGCTCCGGGCGGCCTGCTGCTCCTGCAGACCGGCTGCGCGCTCCAGGTGGTCCTCGGCGCGGTGATCCCGCTGTTCGCCACGGCCCGCCGGGTGAACAACTTCCGGGACAACCGGCGTGAGGCACGGGCGGCTCAGCTGCCGTAGCGGCGCTTGAACTCCGAAGGGGGGCCTGAACCGAATGGTTCAGGCCCCCCTTCGCGTGCCCCGTCGCCCTTCGGGCTCGTCCTCAAACGCCGGACGGGCTGAAAACCTCAGCCTCCCGTCGTGTAACTCTGTGCCGCCTCTGCCGCCTCCGGCTCCCTGGCGACCTTCATGCCGCCCGTCACGCTCTTGTCGGGGCGCAGGATCACGCTCTCCTTCGATGAGGGCGCCTTGGGGTCGCTGAAGTCCTGGGTGACGCCGAAGCCCGTGTCGTAGGAGTTGATCGTCAGGAGGGCCTTGTCGAGGCCCTCGCGGGTGAGGTCCTTGCTCTTGCAGGCCTTCTTCAGGGCCTCGCCGAAGACGGACGCCGCGGTCCAGCCGGCCTGCACGCCGTTGTCCAGGGCGTCCTTGGGGTACGCCGCCTTGTAGTCGGCGACCAGCTTCTTCGCCACGGGGGTGTCCGCGCCGATCGGGAGGGTCGGTGAGGCCACGTAGTAGTTCTTCGCGAGGGCCGGGCCCGCCTGCGTGCCCAGGAGCTGGGGCGCGAACGCGGAGTTGTTGCCGATGATCGGGACGTCGAACTTGCCCGCCGCCGCGACACCCACCAGCGAGGCCGCCTGCCGCGGGCCCGCGCTGATCACCACGCCCTTCACCCCGGCCTTCTTCAGGGCCGCGACCTGCGCCGTCATGTCGTTGTCGGTCGCCTTGATCTTCTGCTCGACGACGGTGAGGCCCGACTTCTTCGCCATGTACTTCGAGCCCTTCAGCGCGTTCTCGCCGTAGTCGCCCTCGAAGTAGACATGGCCGAGATTGTCGCCCTTCTTGAGGCCCTTCTCCTTCATCAGGTAGTCGATCGCGTTGATCGTCTCCAGGTCGTACGTCGAGCCGACGACCCGGACGTACGGGCTGCCGAGGAGATTCGCCGACCAGGCCTGCGGCAGCACGAGCCCCTTGTTGGAGTCGACCCGCTGCTTGACGGCTGCGACGAACGGGGAGCCGATGAACTGGGCGAAGCCGAGGACGTCCGGCTCCAGCTCGGTGTACCCGGCGACCGCCTTCTGGGGGTCGTAGCCGTGGTCGCGGACGGTCAGCTTCAGCTTGCGGCCGCAGATGCCGCCGTCGGCGTTGGTCTGCTTGACGTAGAGCTGCTGGGCCTGGGTGACGCTCTTGCCGAGCGTCGCGTAGACCCCGGTCATGTCGGTGAGCACGCCGAGCGTGATCGTGTCGGCGGAGACGCCGACACCGGTCTTGACCCCGCCCTTGCCCTCCTTGTCGCCCTTGTCGTCCTCTGCCTTGGAGCTGCAACCCGCCACCGCGAGAAGCGCGGCGAGCGCCGTCGCCGTCGCGGTGGCCCTCTTCAATGTGCGTGAACTCATCGTTCCTCCCCTGATTCCCCTGAAGTTGGGCCGGACGTCGGCCTGGAGCGCCGGGCGGCGATGCTGGCAAGGCCGCCGGGCAGGAACAGCACCACCGCCACGACGGCGGCGCCGTACAGATACCGGGACGCCTCGCCCGGTGTGATCCCGCCGGTACCGGGGGCCGAGACCAGGGGCAGCGCGTCGCTGTACCGGGTCAGGAGCTGCGGCAGCAAGGACACGACGGCGGCCCCGGCCACCGCGCCCGCCACCGAGCCGAGGCCGCCGATGACGATCATGGCGAGGTATTCGAGGGACAGCGTCATGCCGAAGTAGTCAGGCACGGTGCGCTGGAAGACGAGGGCGAGCAGGACGCCTGCGAGGCCCGCGTACATCGACGACAGGACGAAGACGCCCGCGCGGTAGCGGGCGACGGGCACCCCGATGACGCCGGCTGCGATGCGGTGGTCACGGATGGCGTTCATGGCGCGGCCAGGGCGCCCGCGCAGCACACCGCGGGCGAAGAGCCCGCAGCCGAGGAGGAGGACGAGGCCCGCGTACCAGAGCTTCTCCGACGCCCCGAACGGCACGGCGGCGACGACGAGCTCACTGTCGTCGAAGGTGATGCCGAAGACGCTCAGGGGTGGCACGTCGCGTCCGTTGGAGCCGCCGGTCAGGTCATGGGCGTTGAAGAGCACGTGCTGCCCGATGAAGATGAGGGCGAGGGTCGCGATGCCGAGGTACGCGCCGCGCAGGCGTCCCGCGATGGGGCTGAAGAGCCCGCCCGCGATGCCCGCGACGCCGACGGCCAGGGCGGCGGCGATCCAGGTGGGCAGGCCGAGGCCGGTCAGACCGTCGTCGCCCCCCTCCCCCGCGAAGACGCAGTATCCGTACGCGCCGATCGCGAGGAAGAAGGCGTGCCCCATCGAGAGCTGACCGGTCGCGCCGGTGAGGAGGTTGATGCCGATCGCGCCGATGGCCGCCGCCATGGCGAAGAGGCCCGCCTGGAGCCAGAACCGGTCGAGGTAGAAGGGCAGGGCGAGCAGGAGCACGGCCCCCGCGATCCAGACGTACGTCCGGGGGCGCGTCATCCGCGTGCGGCCTCGGGAGCGCAGCTCCCTGCCACGGGCCAGGACTTCAGACACGGGCGAGCTCCTTCGTGCCGAAGAGTCCGGCGGGCCTGATGAGGAGGATGACGGTCATCACGAGGTAGGGCGCGAGGTCGCCCAACCCCCGGCCCAGGAACGTGAGTTCGCTCTGGTATCCGGTGGCGAGCGACTCGGTGACCCCGACCACGAGCCCTCCGACGAGCGCACCCGTGGTGGAGTCGAGGCCGCCGAGGATCGCGGCGGGGAAGGCCTTCAACGCGGCCAGGGAAGTGGCCCGTTCGAGCCCCGGGGTCGGGAAGACGGTGAGGAAGAGCGCGGCCACGGCGGCCAGGCCCCCCGCCACCGCCCACGCGCCGAGCGAGACCCGGCCGAGGCGTACGCCCATCAGGGCGGCGGTCTCCGGGCTCTCGGCCGCGGCGCGCATCGCCACGCCCCAGGAGGTGTAGCGGAAGGCGAGCAGGAAGACGGTGATCAGGAGCGCGGCGGCGACGAAAGCGGCGATCCTCGTGTGCGCGATGGAGACCGACCCGATGGTGAGCACGGAGTCGCCCCAGGGGTCGCCCAGGGAGAGCACGTCGGTGCCCAGGCGGCGGGTGAGTTCGGTGGTGAGCAGGATGTCGACGCCGATGGTGACGATGGCGAGGACGCTGTGGTCCGAGCCACGGTAGCGCCGCATGACCAGGAACTCGATGGCGGCGCCGACGACGGCGGCGCCCGCGATGCCGACGAGCAGCGCCGCCCAGAAGCCGATGTCGTCGTGGAGGGACGCGGTGACGTAGCCGCCGGCCAGGAGCAGCGAGGCGTGCGCGAAGTTCACGACCTCGGTGGCCCGGAAGATGACGACGAAGCCGAGTGCGATGAGGGCGTAGACGGAGCCCATCGAGAGCCCGTTGAGAAGAAGCTCGACGAAGGTGTTCACGAGGTGGCCCCCTCTCCCAGGTAGGCCCGCACGACCGCCGGGTCGTTCTGCACGGCCGACGGGACGCCGTCCGCTATGCGCCGGCCGAAGTCCAGTACGGTCACCGCGTCCGCGAGCCGCATCACCACCCCCATGTCGTGTTCCACCAGGACGATCGAGATTCCGAGGCTGTCGCGCACGCCCGCGATGACGGCGGCCGTGCGTTGCCGTTCGTCCGCGGTCATGCCCGCGACGGGCTCGTCGAGCAGGAGCAGCCGGGGCTCCATGCACAAGGCGCGGGCGAGTTCCGCGAGTTTCTGCTGCCCGTACGGCAAAGAGCCCGCCGGGGCCTGGAGTTGGTGCTCTATGCCGACGAACGCCGCTATCTCCCGCACCCGTTCGCGATGGCTGCGCTCCTCGCGCGCCGCCGAAGGGAGACGGAGTCCCGCGGCGAGGAATCCCGTGCGGGTCAGCCGGTGGCGGCCGAGCATCAGGCTGTCGGCGACCGTCGCGCGCGGCGGCAGGGCGAGGTTCTGGAAGATCCGCGCGACGCCGAGTCCTGCGATGCGGTGCGGAGGCATCGCCGTCAGCTCGTGCTCGCCGAAGCGGACACTGCCTGCGGTGGCGCGGTACACGCCGGACAGGACGTTGAAGCAGGTGGACTTCCCCGCGCCGTTGGGCCCGATGACGGCGTGCACGGTGCCGGGCCTGACGGTGAAACTGACGGCGTCGAGCGCGGTGAGGCCCGCGAAGCGCACGGTCAACTCCCGTACCTCCAGGGCGGGTACGTCATCTTCTCGTGCCGGTGCGTCGGCCCTCGGGTGCTCCTCGGTCATCGTCGGCCCGCCCATCGCCGCAGCACCGGCAGCGCGCTGACGCCGCGCGAGGCGTCGGCCGCGGCGGTCTCGTCGACCACGCCGAGGTAGCGGCGGCGTACCTCGTCGGAGGCGGACAGCTCGTCCGCCGGCCCCGCGAGTGCCACTTCGCCCACGTCAAGGACGTACGCACGCGATGCGAGGCGCAGCGCGAGGGCAGCGTTCTGTTCGACGAGGAGGACCGATGTGCCCTGAGTGTTGATCTCCTGGATGGTGTCGGCGATGCGTGCCGCCATCAACGGGGCAAGCCCCAGGGAGGGTTCGTCCAGGAGCAGCAGCTTCGGTGAGGCCATCAGCGCCCTGGCGACCGCCAGCATCTGCTGCTCGCCGCCGGAGAGGAGCCCGGCCCGCTGGCCGGCGCGCTCGGCGAGCACGGGGAAGAGTTCATGGACGCGGTCCAGGGCCCTGGCCTTCGCGGACCGGCTTCCCGCGGAGCCGAGCGCGCCCGCCCGCAGGTTGTCGGCGACGGTCATTCGAGCGAACACCCTTCTTCCTTCCGGCACTTGGGAGACTCCGGCGGCGACCACCCGGTCCGCGTGCAGTCCGTCGATGCGCCGCCCGCCGAAGTGGATGGAGCCGGTGGTGAGCGCCCCCCGGTGAAAGGCGAGGGTGCGTGAAATGGCGCGCAGGAGCGTCGACTTGCCCGCGCCGTTGCCGCCGAGCACGGCGACGACGGCGCCGTCCGGCACTTCGAGCGACACCTGGCGCAGTGCGCGCACCGGCCCGTATCCGACCGACGCGTCCTGTACGACCAGTCCGGAACCACCCACCTGGGACCCCCTGTCCTCCGCCTGCCCTGCCCGTGGCGCTCGGCCGCCGGTGTGCGGCACGCCCCGCCGCGTGGCGCTCAGCCCAGCACCGCCGCGCCCGCTCGTCCACGGCCTGTGTCCGAATCGCTGCGGGTGACCAGCGGGACCGGCCACCGGTTGTGCACGGGCACAACACCCCGTGTCAGGGGCCTGCCAGGGGTGGCCGAGCGGTGGCATCCTCCGCAGCACAGAGCACGGCGGGCGGCGGCGACGGGGGGATCCATGAGCGGGCGCAGGCCACGGACGGGCCACGACTGGAAGGTGCTCGAGGAGGCGTGCTTGGCCCTCAAGCCTCGCATTCCCGAGCTGGTGGACGAACATCTGCGGCAGCTCTTCGAACACTCGCCGGTGTACGCGCGGGTCCTGCCGTACGACCAGCAGTGGCAGGAGGCGCAGGACGCGATGCGGATCGGCATCGAGACCATCTCCGCGCCACGCGCGTCGCCGCGCCGCGATCTGGAGTACGCGGAGGAGGCGGGGCGGCGCCGGGCCCAGCAGGGCCTTCCGCTCGACCTGGTGGTGCACTCGTACCGCAACGCGGGCTATCTCGTCTGGGACTCGCTGCTCGAAGGGACCGTGGGGCAGGACCCGGAGAAGCTGGTGGTCCTGATGCGGTCGGCGACGAGGGTGTGGTCGGCGGTCGACGCGCAGGCGGCGGCCGCGTCCGACGCGTACCGGGCGACGGAGATGGAGCTGCGGCGCCGCACCGACGAGCAGCTGCAGGCGCTGCTCGACGCGCTCCTGGAGGGCCAGTCGGCTCCCGGGCTCGCCTCGCAGGTGGCCGCGGGGCTCGATCTGCCGGAGCGCGGGCCGTACGCGGTGGTGGTGCTGCGCGCCGAGCGGCGGGACGGGCGCGCCGCGTTCCACCGGCAGATCCAGCGGGCCGGGTTCCGCTTCGTCTGGCGGATGCGGACGGACCGCGAGGTGGGGGTGGTGGCGCTCGGCGAGGAGGAAGGCCTCGACGAGCTGGCCGCCGCGCTGGAGGGGCGGTGCCCCGGGCCCGGCGGCATCAGCCCCGTGGTGGCGGGACTCTCCGAACTGGGCCACGCGCGGCGCCTCGCCGAACTGGCGCTGCGTACATGCCCGCCGGACGCGACCGGCATCGTACGGCTCGACCAGCGGATGCCGACGGCTCTGGTGGTGAGCCAGCCGGAGCTGGCGGGGCGCCTGGTATCGGACGTCTTCGGAGAGCTGCTCGCCCTTGAACCGGCAGACCGGGCGGTGCTCCTGGAAACGCTGGACGCCTGGCTGCTGTGCGAGGGCTCGGCGGGGCGGGCCGCCGGGCGCCTGTACTGCCACCGGAACACGGTGTTCAACCGCCTCCGACGCCTGGAACAACTGACGTCACGATCACTGGCGCGCCCACGGGACCTGATGGAGATGACGCTGGCCCTGGACGCGTACCGGCTGGCGCCGGGCTAGAGCGGCGTGCCTCGCCCCGCGGCCGGGGGCACCGTGAATCACCGCCTCCGCCGAGTTCGTCCTCAAACGCCGGACGGGCTGAAATTCCAGCCCGTCCGGCGCTAAGCAGGGGGGCGCGCCCCGTAAGGGGCGCGGGGAACGGCGCGACCAACCCCCACCGGCCCAAAGTGATACCAACCCAGCCCGACCAGCATCCGGCCCCGTAGGGGGCGCGGGGAACTGCGCGCCAAGCCCCCACCGGCGCCAGGTGTAGACCGCACGCCCAGCCCAGCACAACCCAGCCCGCCCAGCCCAGCGCAGCGCCTAGCTCAGGAAGTCCCTCGCGATGCCCTCCGCCACCGTCTCCAGGATCGGCCCCGCCTCGGCGATGCAACGCGCCACGTCCGGCTCCACCTCAGTGAGTGCGTACGCGCGCCTGATGCCCGCCTTGCCCAGGGCCTCCGCCGGAAGGGCCAGGCGTCCGCAGACCGCCACCACCTCGACGCCCGCCGCGCGGCCCGCCGCCGCGACGCCCGCGGGAGCCTTGCCGTGAAGGGTCTGCTCGTCGAGCGAGCCCTCCCCCGTGATCACAAGCGACGCCCGCGCGAGCGCGGGGGCGAAGCCGAGGACGTCCAGCATGACCTCGATCCCGGGACGGAAACTCGCGCCGAGCCCGACGAGGGCTCCGTAGCCGATGCCGCCCGCCGCTCCGGCTCCCGGTGACTCCGCGTACTCCAGGGCGGCGGAGCCCACCGACTCGGAGAGCACCTGCGCGAAGTGCGCGAGGGCCGCGTCAAGCTCGGCGACGTCCTCGGGGGTCGCCCCCTTCTGCGGCCCGTACACCGCCGGAGCGCCCTTCGGCCCTGTCAGCGGGTTGTCCACGTCGCTGGCCAGGACCAGGTCCACCGAGGCGAAACGCTCGTCGAGCCCGGACAGGTCCGCCGTGGCCAGCGAGGCCAGCGGACCGCCTCCGGGCGCCACCGGCGCCCCTGCCGCGTCCAGGAACACCGCTCCAAGCGCGGCCAGCATGCCGGCCCCGCCGTCCGTCGTCGCACTGCCGCCGACGCCGAAGACGATCGTCCGCGCGCCCGCGTCGAGCGCGGCGCGCAGGAGTTCCCCGGAGCCGTACGTCGTGGACGTGAGCGGGGCGAAGACACCCTCGGGCAGCAGCTGGAGGCCGGACGCCTCCGCCATCTCGACCACCGCGGTCCCGTCCCGCAGCGCGTACGCCGCGGTGACCTGGTCGCCGAGGGGTCCCGTCACCCGCACCTCACGGCGCTCGAAGCCGGCCGCGACCGCCGCGGCGACCGTGCCGTCGCCGCCGTCGGCCACCGGCAGGGCCTCGACCTCCACGTGCGGGGCGACACGGCGAAGCCCGGCCGTCACCCGCTCCGCGACCTGCACGGCCGTGAGTGAGCCCTTGAACTTGTCCGCGGCGATGAGCACATGCCCCGCCGTCCCAGCAGCGTCCGCCACCTTGCATCCCCTTGCTTTCCGGGCCTTGCTCGCGTCAAGGCAGTCGCGCCGCTGCGACCATAACCGCAGGAGGGGCCGCCTGCCCATGGCTGCCCGCATTTCGGAGCCTCGATCCCCTCCCTTAAATCGCTCTAAATAGGGCTATAGAGGCGCGCTGAGATCTCGAAAATGATCGATCAGTGGCCGCCAAGGCGCGCGGGAGAATGCAGGAGGACCGCAGGAGGACCACTGGAGGACCGCTGGAGGACCGCAGTCCGATCGAAAACCAGACAAACGTCCCATGCTCCGCGCCGAACCAGTCACGTTGACCGCGCACAAGCGCCCCGAATTCGGTAAACCGGACGCATGACCCCAGTGCATACGGAACTCGCCGACCGCGTCCTCGGCGGCTGGATCGGGCGGATCTCGGGGAACATGCTCGGCAAACCCATCGAGCGGGGCGACTACTGGACGCGGGAGCGCATCGAGCGCTATCTGCGCCAGGCCGACGCGCTGCCGCTCACCGACTATCTGCCCGACCCTCCTTCCTGGGTCGAGGAGTTCCAGCTGCGGCCGGAGTGGCAGCAGTGCGTGCGCGGCGGGGTGCACGGCAGCTGCCGTGACGACGACATCGACTACGCGATCCTGGGACTGCATCTCCTGGAGACGCACGGTTTCGAGTTCAGCACCGACCAGGTCGGCGAACTGTGGCTGCTGCGCCTGCCCTATCTGCAGACCTTCACCGCGGAGCGCGCCGCGTACCGGAATCTCGTCAACGGCCTCAAGCCGCCGCTCACCGCCACGTACGAGAACTCCTGCCAGGAGTGGATCGGCGCCCTCATCCGCGCCGACATCTTCGGCTGGACGAACCCCGGCGCCCCGCGCCGCGCCGCCGCCCTCGCCCGCCGCGACGCCGTGCTCTCGCACACCGGAAACGGCGTCTACGGGGCGATGTGGGCGGCGGCGCTCGTCGCGGCGGCGTTCACCGCGGGCACACCGCGCGCCGCGCTGGACACGGCGTTCGGCGTGATCCCGTCGAGCTGCCGGCTCGCCCGTACGGTGCGCCGGGTCGTCACGCTCCACGAGGCCGGACTCGGCTGGGAGGAGACGCTGGCCACCGCCGAGGCGGAGACCGCCGGGCTCGGCTGGATCCATACGGTGCCCAATTCGGCCGTCCTGACCGCCGGACTCCTGTACGGCGAAGGCGACTTCACCCGCACCATCGCCCTGACGGTGCGCGGCGGCCTCGACACCGACTCGAACGGCGCGACCGCGGGGTCCGTCGCGGGCGTGCTGTGCGGGGCCAAGGCGATCCCCTCGCAGTGGCGGGACCCGCTCGAAGACCGGGTGCGCAGTGCGGTGTTCGGTTTCGACGGGGCACGGATCAGCGAACTCGCGGCTCGGACCCTGGAGTTGTCTACCCTTTCCAAATGACCTTCCAGGACTACGCCACGTACATCGCAGGCCTCCCCCGCGTCATCGCAGGAGCCGCCGCGCTCTTCCGCGACTCCGAGGGGCGGGTGCTGCTCGTCGAGCCCAACTACCGCGAGGGGTGGGCCCTGCCCGGCGGCACCGTCGAGTCGGACGAAGGGGAGACACCGCGGCAGGGGGCGCGCCGCGAGACCGCCGAGGAGATCGGTCTGGACGTCGAGCTGGGGGCGCTGCTCGCGGTGGACTGGGTGCCGGGTGCCGCGCGGCCGCCGCTGGTCGCCTATCTGTACGACGGCGGGGTGCTCGGCGACGACCAGCTGAAGTCGGTCAAGCTCCAGGAGGACGAGCTGCTCTCCTGGCGCCTGGTGGCCCGCGAGGACCTTCCGGAGTTTCTGCCGGGTGAGCTGGGGCGGCGGGTGCGGGCCGGGCTCGATGCGCTTGATGCGG
Organism: Streptomyces rectiviolaceus; assembly: GCF_039533825.1. Taxonomy (NCBI): domain Bacteria; kingdom Bacillati; phylum Actinomycetota; class Actinomycetes; order Kitasatosporales; family Streptomycetaceae; genus Streptomyces; species Streptomyces rectiviolaceus. The sequence goes on along the minus strand of NZ_BAAAUG010000173.1, from coordinate 18,776 downwards.
GGACGGGGGCGGTGGAGCTGGAGAACGGGGTGCGGGTCGGCTGAGCGTGCTGAGCGTTCAGGGTCGGCTGAACGTGCTGAGCGTTCAGAAGAGGGCGTTCTCGCTCATCGGGGTCGCGCCCTCGAAGGCCAGCAGCCGCTGCTTGCGGTCGAGTCCGCCGCCGTAGCCGGTCAGGGAACCGCCCGCGCCGATCACCCGGTGGCACGGCACGATGACCCCGATCGGGTTCTTGCCGTTGGCCAGGCCGACGGCGCGCGAGGCGTTGGGCTTGCCCAGTGCGTCCGCGAGTTGGCCGTACGTACGGGTCTCGCCGTACGGGATCAGCTGGAGCTGCTGCCAGACGGTGCGCTGGAACGGCGTGCCGTCGAGGCGCATCGGCAGGTCGAACTCCGTCAACTCGCCCGCGAAGTACGCCTCCAGCTGGCTGATCGTCTCGCCGAACGGCCCCGCGTCACGGTCGCCGAAGGTCTCCTCGGGCGGGCGGTGGCGCTGCTCCGTCATGTAGAGGCCGCTGAGGGTGCCGTCGGTGGCTACGAGGGTCAGGGGGCCGTAGGGGCTGTCGATGAGGGTGTGTTGGCGGTGCGTGGTGTGCTGACGGTGCGTGGTGTGTTGGCGGTGCATGGTGGCTGTCCCTCTTTTTCGCTTGTCGGACTATGCCGGGATGCTGTTGATGGGGTGGACGTCGGTCGCCCACAGGTACTGGACCGCGTACGCCCGCCAGGGGCGCCAGTCGGCTGACCGCGCGGTCAGCGCGGCGGGGGTGTGCGGGAGGCCTAGTTCCTGTGCCGCGCGCCGGATCCCGAGGTCAGTGGGGAGGAAGGCGTCGGGGTCGCCGAGCGCCCGCATCGCGATGACCTCGACCGTCCAGGGGCCGAAGCCGGGGAGTTCGGTGAGCCGGGCGCGGGCCTCCTCCCAGCCGCTCTCCACGCCGAGCCGGAGTGATCCGTCGGCGAGGTGGCGTACGAGCGTGGTCAGGGTGGTGCGGCGGCTGCGCGGCAGGGCGAGCGCCTCCGGGTCGAGCGCGGCGAGGGCTTCCGGTGCGGGGAAGAGGTGGGTGAGGCCGCCCTCGGGGTCGTCGATCGGCTCACCGTGCGCGCCGACCAGGCGTGCGGCGTGGGTGCGGGCGGCGGCCGTGGACACCTGCTGGCCGAGCACCGCGCGTACGGCGAACTCCGCCTCGTCGACCGTGCGCGGCACGCGACGGCCCGGCGCCTTGGCCACGAGGGGCGCGAGCAGCGGGTCGGCGCTCAGCTGGGCGTCCACCGCGACCGGGTCCGCGTCCAGGTCGAGCATGCGGCGGCAGCGGCTGATGGCGATCGTGAGGTCGCGCATGTCGGTGAGGCTGAGGCGGCAGGCGATGTGGTCCGGGGTGGGGGTGAGGGCGACGACTCCGTGGCCGTAGGGGAGGCGGAGCGTGCGGCGGTACGCGCCGTCGCGCCACTCCTCGACGCCGGGTACGGCGGTGGCGATGAGGTGGCCGAAGAGGTTGTCGGGGTTGAGGGGGGCTCGGAAGGGGAGGCGGAGCGAGAGTGCGCCGGGGGCGGGCACCTTCTGGGCTGCCTTCGGAGCGCGGTCCCGTAGTTCGCCGGGGGCCAGGGCGAAGACTTCGCGGACGGTGTCGTTGAAGGTGCGGATCGAGGAGAAGCCCGCGGCGAAGGCGATCTCCGCCATGGGCAGGGGGGTCGTCTCGATGAGCAGGCGGGCGGTCTGGGCGCGCTGGGCCCTGGCCAGGGCGAGGGGGCCCGCGCCGAGTTCCGCCAGGAGCTGGCGTTCCACCTGGCGGGTGCTGTAGCCGAGGCGGGTGGCGAGGCCGGGGACTCCGTCGCGGTCCACGACTCCGTCCGCGATGAGGCGCATGGCTCGGGCCACGAGGTCGGCGCGCTGGTTCCACTCGGGCGAGCCCGGGCTGCTGTCGGGCCGGCATCGCTTGCAGGCCCGGAACCCTGCCTGCTGGCAGGCTGCCGCGCTCGGGTAGAAGCTCATGTTCTCGGGCTTCGGGGGGACCACGGGGCAGCTGGGGCGGCAGTAGATCCGGGTGGTCAGAACGGCGGTGTAGAACCAGCCGTCGAACCGGGCGTCCTTCGACTGCACGGCACGTACGCAGCGCTCGGCGTCGGTGTGCATTGGCCTGGGCGGCGGGGCGGTGATGGTGGTGGCGGTGACCGCGGCGTGCGGGGCGGTGGGCATGGCTCAAGGATCGGGCATGGCGGGTGGGTGTGGCTGGCGAGAATCCGACATGGACCTTGGGGCGGGACGTGCGGTCCGTCTTGGGGGCGGGGCGCGGCGGTGCGGGGCGGTGCGATGCGGGGCGGGGCGATGCGGGACTGCTGAGTCCGGCGAACCGTCGCTGCCGACTGCGGGGCCGCGTCGTGCAGCGGCGCGGCCCGCCTGTGGATACGGTGCCGCGCCGGTATGTCCGTCCTCGCTATCGTCCGGTGACCGCCTGGGTACTTCGGCACCGGAGCGCCGCGAACCGTGCTCCGGGCAGACATACCGGCACGTCCCCTCGCGTCTCGATGCCGACTGCGGGTGCGGGAGTCCCAGGCATCCGTCTGCGGTACGTCGCACCTGCCGACGCCCCACTAACCCCAACCCGCACGCCCCACCCCGGCCTGCACGCCCCGCCCCACCCCGGCCTGCATGTTTCCCGCCCCACCCGGGCCCGTACTTGCCCGCCCACCCGGGCCTGTCCGTTTCCCGCCCACTCCGGGCCCGTACATTTCCCGCCCAACCCCACCCCGGCGGGTTCCTTCCCCGTCCACCCCGGCCTGTACGTTCCCCACCCCACCTGGGCCCGTACTTGCCCGCCCACCCGGGCCTGTCCGTTTCCCGCCCACTCCGGGCCCGTACGTTTCCCGCCCAACCCCACCTCGGCGGGTCCCTTCCCCACCCCACCCCAGCCGGTTCCATCCCCACCCACCCCACACCTGTACGTCGCCCGCCCACCCCAGCCGGTACCTTCCCCACCCACCCCACACCTGTACGGTTCCCCACCCACCCCCAGCAGTTCCCACCCCACCCCCACCCGCGCGGACAACCCACCCACCCCCTGGCACCGCGGGGCAATCGGGCGGGTGGGCGGGAAAGGTCTGTTCGGGCAGGACGGGATGCGGGGTGAACGGGTAGGTGGGCGGGAAAGGCTTGTTCGGCCAGGGTTGGATGCGGGGTGAACGGGCGGGTGGGTGGGGAGGGCATGTTCGTGCAGGGGGGCTGTGGGGGGCCGGTGTGATCCGCCCCCCGCAGCCGCCCCAGGCCCCTTACGCCACGCGAAGCCTGCGCCAGACCGCCTTGGCGGCGTTGTGGCCCGACATGCCGTGCACGCCGGGGCCCGGCGGCGTCGCGGACGAGCAGATGAACACCGCCGGGTGCGCGGTGCCGTACGGGAAGAGGGAGAGCTTGGGGCGGAGCAGGAGTTGGAGGCCGCTCGCGGCGCCGCAGGCGATGTCACCGCCCACGTAATTGGCGTTGCGCGCGGCCATCGCGGGCGGACCTGCGGTGGCGCGGGCGAGGACGCGGTCACGGAAGCCGGGCGCGAAGCGCTCGAGCTGGCGCTCGATCGCGTCGGTGAGATCGCCGTCCCAGCCGTTCGGCACATGGCCGTACGCCCAGAAGACCTGCTTGCCCGCGGGCGCGCGGGACGGGTCGACGAGACTGGGCTGCACAGTGATCAGGAACGGCGGATCAGGCGCGCGGTTCTCGCGCGACGCCGCGTTCAGCGCGGCGCCGATCTCGGCACTGCTGCCCCCGACCTGCACGGTGCCCGCCTCGCGGGCCTCTTTGGCCGTCCACGGAACGGGCCCGTCGAGGGCGTAGTCGATCTTGAAGACGCTCGCGCCGTAGCGATAGCCCTCATAGCTCCGTCCCAGGCCCGCGATCCGGGCGAGCGCGGTGGGCGACGTGTCGAAGATGTACGCGCGCGCCGGCGGGAGATCGTCGAGCCGCTTGACCTCGTAATCCGTGTGGACCGCGCCGCCGAGGTCCTTCAGGTACGCGGTGAGCGCGTCCGAGATCGACTGTGAGCCGCCCCGGGCCACCGGCCAGCCACGCGCGTGCGCGGCCAGCGCGAAGACCATGCCGACGGCTCCGGTGGCGAGTCCGCCGAGCGGCGCGATGACGTGGGCGACGAGCCCGGAAAACAGGGCACGGGCACGGTCGTCGCGGAAGCGCCGCATCAGCCATGTGGAGGGCACTAGCCCCGCGAGGCCGAAGCGGGCGAGGGTCACGGGGGCGCGCGGCAGGGCGGTCGACGGCAGCGCCATGAAGTCCTGCAAGAGGGTGTCCCACTTGCTGACGAAGGGCTCGATGAGGCGTCGGTACGCCCCCGCGTCGCGCGGCCCGAACGAGGCGGCGGTCTCGGCCACGGACCGGGACAGCACGGCGGCGCTTCCGTCCGCGAAGGGGTGCGCCATGGGCAGCTGCGGCTGGAGCCACTCGAGGCCGTACCGATCGAGGGGCATGGTCCGGAACACCGGTGAGTTGATGCCCAGCGGGTGTGCGGCGGAACAGGGGTCGTGCCGGAACCCGGGGAGGGTCAGTTCCTCGGTCCTCGCCCCACCACCGACGGTGTCCTTGGCCTCGAACACGGCCACCGAGAAGCCGCGGCGGGCCAGCTCGACGGCAGCGGTCAGACCGTTCGGTCCCGCCCCCACGATGACGGCATCAAGCATCGACGGCACCTTCGGACTCCTTTGTCAGCCGATGGCCTCTGCCGCCCAGGATAGGCCGGGCCACCGACAGCGCCGTGGGCGCGGGTAGCCTCTGACGGGTGACGTACTGGTTCCGCCGCGCTGACGCGGGCTCCGAGGAGTGGTTCGAGGCGGGGGACGACGCGATCGCCGTACGGCAGGCGTCATTTCACAGCCCGGAAGGACCGGCTTCCGTGGCGGCATCGCGTGCCGAACTGAGCTGGGTCCTCGACGAGTTCGAGATCCTGGGGGCGCAGCTCTACGAAGCCAGGTACGGCACGCTCCTGAACGGTCCCGCGGACGGCGGGGAACCGGTGTCCGAGGCGGAGTTCGATGCCGCGTGGCAGCGCGCCCGCCACAGCCGGAACAACACGGCGCCGGAAACGGTGGGCCCGCTCCCCCAAGGGACCCGCCTCAGCGGCACGGTCAGCGTCCTGCCGTGGGGCCCGGGGCGGACCGGGCTCTTCGTCGACCTGGGGCTGCCGATCGTCGGCTTCGTGGATCTGGGACATCTCCCGCTCGCCCCTGAGGACTGGCCGGACGTCGGGGTCGTGACGGAGTTCGAGGTCACCACCGTGCGGTTCCACTTCGAGCCGCGCGGTGACCCGCAGATCAGACTGCGGCCGACAGCAACTCCACCACCCGGTCGACCGTGGCGGCATCCCGTCCTGCCGTGAACGGCAGTGCGTTGCCGCCCTCTATCCGGAAGGGCTCCCCGGCGAGGGTCAGGTTGTGGCCCCCGGCCTCGGCGACGAGCAGCAGCCCCGCCGCGTGGTCCCAGGCGAGCTCCCAGGAGAACGCGACCGCGTCCAACTCTCCCCTGGCGACGGCCAGATACTCGAGCCCCGCCGAGCCGCAGGGCCGCGGCGCGACGCCCTCCACCCGCAGCCCGAGCAGCGCGCGCTTCTGCTCGGGGGTGGTGAAGTCCGGGTGCGAGGTCGCCACCTCGAGCACCTCCCCCGGCGCACCGGCCACGAGCCGCTCACCGTCGAGCCAGGCGCCCTTGCCGCGTACCGCGACAGCCATCTCGTCGAGCGCCGGGGCGTACGTCCAGGAAGCGAGCACCTCTCCGCGCCACGCCAGCGCGACCAGCATGCAGAATCCGGGGTCGCCGTGCACGAACTGCCGCGTGCCGTCGACCGGGTCGACGATCCACACCATCGCGTCGGTGCGTATCGCCTCATACATCGAGGGGTCCGCGTGCACCGCTTCTTCCCCCACGACGACGGAGCCCGGGAGCAGTGTGGTCAGTGCCGCCGTCAGCTGCTCCTCGGCGAGCCGGTCGGCCACCGTCACGAGGTCGTGCGGCCCGCTCTTCTGGACGACGTCGCCCTCGGCGAGCTGTCGGAACCGCGGCATGACCTCGGCCGCGGCGGCCTTGCGGAGGGCCTCTTCGACGTCGGAGACGCCACGTACAAGAAAGTCTTCGATCACTTCGATCATGCATCCATGAGAGCACGCCGGACTGACAATCCGTACGGGTCAGCGGTACGGGGAGTGGATTCGAGATGAATCCCACGTAACCCCGGCTCCGGGTCACGTGGCCCGCACCCCGCGCCCCACGACGTACGGCTCAGTAAGGCGCCTCCCTCTCCTCCATGTGCCGCCGCAGCCGCTCCGTGTCGTCCCCCGTCCACCCCTCCCGGGGCACGATCGCCGCCCATCCGTCCACCGGGCCCGTCCCGTACCGGTGGCCGTGCGGTGCCTCGACGCCGTACGACACCGCCATGTCGACCGAGGTCTGCCAGAAGGTGACGACGGGGAACCAGCGGATCGCCGGGGTGATGTCCGGGCCGAGCGGGTCGTCGAGCCACTGCGGGCGGTGCAGGAACAGGTCGGACGACCACCAGACGACCGGGTCGGACGCGTTCTGCAGATAGACGACCCGCGAACGGTCCCAGGCCGCGTCCGGACTCGGCCGTCTCAGGTCCCGCTCGGGGAACTGCGCGAACCGCACGTTCCTGCCCCCGTCGTACAGCGGTCGCCAGACCGGGCTTCCGGCGTCCCGGTGATCGCGGATCTCCCGTGACATCGGAGCGAAGTTGGGCGTGCCGACGATGAGTGCCCCGTCCGTCCGCGCCAGGAGATCGTCCACACCGTCGAACGACGACTCGATCGCGAACCCACCCAGGCTCTCCCCCGTGACGACGAGCTTGGGCCGGTCGGCCTCGGGCAGGGCGGACCACTTCGCGAGGACCGCATCGACGAGGCGGCTCGTGGCCTGCGCGGCGCGCTCCTTGTCGACGAGGAAGGAGACCCAGCTGGGCAGGTAGGAGTACTGGACGGCGACGATGGCCGTGTTTCCGTCGTGCATGTACTCGAGGGGTTCGCTGATGTCGGCGTTGACCCAGCCGGTCCCCGTGGTCCCGGCGATGGCGAGGACGTCCCGGTCGAAGGCGCCGGTCCGCTCCAGCTCCCGCACGGCGAGGCGGGCCTTGGCCTCGAACGGGTCCCGGCTGCTGAAGACCTCCGGCGCGGACGCGCTGACGTAGACACGCACGGGGTCCTTCGCGGGTCTGCCCGTGTACTTCGTGATCTGCTCCTTCGTCGGCGTGGACCCCGCGAAGTTGCGGCCCTGGAATCCCAGGTCCTGCCAGCGCATGAGCGAGCCGGGACCGCCGGAGACCAGCGGGGATACCGGCTTGTGGATGCCCTCCCTCGTGCCGCCGTTCGTCGCGTACGCGATGCGGTCGGCGAGGTCGATGACGCCGCGCTGGAAGACGACGTCGCGCAGCCCGATCGTGACGATCAGCGCGCTGAGCGCCAGGCCGAGGCCGATGGCGACGGGCAGCGGCACGAACCGGTGCAGGGCGCGGATCAGCCTGCGTGCCCCGAGCCGGATGCCACGGGCCACGAGCAGGAACAGGGCCCAGAGCAGGACGGCGATCAGCATGATGACCGGCGTGTGCCAGGCCATCGACGGCGGCAGCCCCTGGAGCTCGCGCAGGCGGCGCTGCGCGTGGTCGCTCTCGGTGATCAGCCAGACGGTGAGGACGAGACCGAGGACCCAGTACGCCTGCCAGAGACGCGCACGCGCCTTCTCGCCCGGCCGCCACCGGAACAGCGCGCGGCACACGGTGCTGACGGCCGAGCCGAGTCCGTAGCCGATGGCCGCCGTGATCCCTCCGACGACGCCCTGCAGCAGCCAGGGCCGGGGCACGAGGGACGGTGTGAGGGAGAGCCAGAAGAAGACGGTGCCGAAGCAGACAGCCGTGAGGTCCGGCCAGCGTCTGACGAGGTAGGTGGGGTCGGGCCGTTCCCAGTACGGCTTTGCGGCGATCGCACCGGCGCGCCGCGCGCCGCCCCGCCCGATCCGCACGATCCGCCGCCAGGCGCCCTCCGGGCCGGGCTCCTCCCCGTCCGCTCGCCCGGGAATGCTCTTCGCCAACCGCCTCAGCTCCGAGGTCCGGCGCGGCCGTCCGGTGACGGCTGTCGCCGGGCGGGGGCGCGCGGGGGCACCGCCACCTCATGCTCACCCAGCACCCCATACCTCGCAAACCCGGCGTATGCGACCCGTCCGCCCCCAGCGCCAACGCTCGCGGCGACTCGGCCTTCCGGTCGCCTCGTACCCTTCCGGTCGCCTCGTGCGCGGGGCGCCCGGAAGATGGACTCGTGCACGCCCGACGCCCCTCCCCGCGGCGCCCGCAGCTCTTGCGGCGCCCGCGGCTCTTGCGGCGTCCGGTCACGACGGCCGCCGCGGTCACCGCCACCATCGCCGTCCTCGTGCTCAGCAACCTCGCGAACAACCGGTGGGCACAGAGCTGGAGCCTCCCTCTCTCCCTGCTTGCCACGGCGGTGCTGCTCGCGATCGTGTACTGGTCCGGCGGACGGTGGGCCGACGTGGGCCTCGCGCGCGGCACCCTCGCGCGCGGTGCGTGGTGGGCGCTTGCCCTGATCGGCATCGTCGCCGCGGGGTACGCCCTCGCGGCCGCGCTGCCGGTCACCCGGGGCCTGTTCGAGGATCAGCGGCAGAGCGGGCTCAGCGGCGGCGAGGTCGCCCTGCGTGTGCTGGTGACGGTTCCGTTCGGCACGGTCCTCCTTGAGGAAGTGGCTTTCCGGGGCGTCCTGTTCGGGCTGCTCCTGCGCTCACGCGGGCCCCTCACCGCGACCCTGGTCTCGTCGGGGCTCTTCGGCCTCTGGCACATCCTGCCGTCGCTCGGCCTGGCCGACGCCAAGCCCGCGCTCGGCGGCGCCTTCGGGCACTCGGTCCTCGGAGTGATCGTCGTCGACGCCGGAGCCGTCCTCTTCACCGCCCTGGCGGGATGTCTCTTGTGCGAACTGCGCCGCCGCAGCACAAGCCTGCTCGCACCCATGGGACTGCACTGGGCCACCAATGCCCTCGGGTACGTCTTCGGCTTCCTGCTGAGGTGAGCCGCCCCTCGCCCCGGAGAAATGCCACGCCCATGGAACCGTCATATGGTGCATTTCATGGCGTAACGCCCTCCCGGAGGGCTCCTCATCCGCGACCCCGCCCCGAAAGGGTCACTCCATGCACCCCTCCCTCAACCCGGCCACACTGGCCGGGCTGCGTCAGCCGCGCCCCTACCCCGCCGTCACGGTCCTGCTGCCGACCCACCGCAGGGAGCCGGACAACGCCCAGGATCCCGTGCGGCTGCGCAACCTCGTCGCCGAGGCCAAGGAGCGCCTGAAGTCCGATCCGGCCGTTGCCAGGGAGCAGCGGATCGAGGTGGCCGCGCAGCTCGACCAGGCGGTGGCGGAGATCGACCTCGTGCACGCCGAGGACGGGCTCGCCCTCTTCGCCGCCCCTGGGGAGCACCAGGTGTGGTCGCTCGCCAGGACGGTGCCGTCGCGCGTGGTGCTCTCGGACACCTTCCTGACGCGCAACGTCGTCGCGGCCCAGGCCGCCGAGCGCCCGTACTGGGTCCTCGCCGTATCGGCCGACCGCGTCTCGCTGTGGAGCGGCACCGCGGAGCGGGTCACCGAACACAAGGCGGACGGATTCCCGCTGACCCGGAGCCTGGAGGACCCGGACGCCGAGCGCAAGGAGCGGATCGGCGACCTGCCGAGCACCTTCCGCGACGAGCAGACCCGCAAGTTCCTGCGCGAGGCGGACCTGGCCACGGCCAGTGTGATCCACGCCCACCCGCGCCCCCTGTTCGTCGCGGGGGAGGCCGCGGCGCTGTCCCTCCTCGACGGCGCGGGCACGGTCATCAAGGAGGCAAGGCGGGTGCCGCACGGCGGTCTCACGCACGGCCCGCCGGACGCGGTGTGGCAAGCGGTACGCCCTTTCCTCGCCGCCCAGGAAAGGGCCGAACTGGACTCCGTACTCCATGAGTTGGACGCGGCGCAGGGCCGGCGCCAGTACGCCGCCGGTCTCGACGAGGTCTGGCAGAACGTGACGACGGACCGGGCCCGCCTCCTCGCCGTCGAGGACACCTACCAGGCGACCATGCGCGACGACGGCGGACATCTGGTACCGGCCGAGTCCGACGATCTCGACGCGGTGGACGACATCGTGGACGACATCGTCGAGCGGGCCCTGGACACCGGCGCACAGGTCCGCTTCGTACCCGAAGGGGCGCTCGCCGACCGGGGCCGGATCGCCTGCGCCCTGCGGTACTGAAAACGCCCGGAAGCGACCAGCAGCGAGAACCACCAGCAGCAGGGAAAGGACCGCACCGAATGAACCCCATGCCGCCCCGCGGGAAGCGGAGCCCCGCACGCCGCGGGCCCGCGGCGTGCGGGGTCCTCACGCTCGCCGCCACGGTGACGGCTGCCGCCGCCCTCGTCTCGTGCGGCACCGACAGCGACGCACCGTCGTCCGAGGGCAGCCGGACGGTCAGCGAACGGCCGACGGCTCCGGACTCGTCGGCGTTCTCGGAGAAGACCGCTTCCCCGCTGAAGTCCCAGGCCTCGGAGGCCGCCGAGTCCGCCCGCGCCTCGGCCTCCGAGGCACAGGCCTCCGCCTCGGAGCGCGCGGACGAGTTCGAGGCGTCCGTGTCGGCCGACACGGAGCGGGCCAACCAGGCCGCCGAGAACGCGCTGAAGGACGTCGACGGGAAGGGCAACGCGATGTCCGATGTCTCCATGACGGGCAGGCCGCGCTCCGAGACCGGTGGTGTGCTCGCATCCGTGGTGACCTTCACCAACAGGACCGACAAGACGGCGGACTTCGCCGTACGGGTCGATTTCCTGGACTCCTCGGGCAAGACCGTGGAGACCCGCTACGTCGGCACGGAGAACCTCGAACCGGGCAAGCGGGCCCAGCGGTACGCCATCAGCCACGCGCCCCCGGAGCCGAAGCTCTCCGCGAAGCTGGTCAAGGCCCAGCGGTACTGAGCCCCCGTACGGGCGGGGGCTCAGAAGTCCACGGGGCTCAGAAGTCCACGGCGTCGCGGACGAGCGGGCACGTCATGCAGTGCCCGCCGCCGCGACCGCGCCCGAGTTCGGCGCCGACGATGGTGATGACCTCGACGCCCGCCTTGCGCAGCAGGGTGTTGGTCTGGGTGTTGCGGTCGTAGGTGAAGACCACGCCCGGCTCCAGGGCGACGGCGTTGTTGCCGCTGTCCCACTGCTGCCGCTCGGAGGCGTAGACGTCCCCGCCCGTCTCGATCACGCGCAGCTCGGGCAGGCGCAGAGACTTGGCGACCACGTCGACGAACGCACGCGATCCCTCGTCCGTGATCTCGACGCCCGAGGCCTTGTCGCCGGGGCGCAGCGTGAAGGTGTGCACGGCGTCCATGATCTTCGGGTAGAGCGTGACGATGTCGCGGTCGGCGAAGGTGAAGACGGTGTCGAGGTGCATGGCGGCCCGCAGCTTGGGCATGCCGGCGACGATGACCTGCTCGGCCGCGCCGTTCTTGAACAGCGCGGACGCGACCTGCGTGATGGCTTGGCGCGAGGTGCGCTCGCTCATGCCCATCAGGACGACGCCGTTGCCGACGGGCATGATGTCGCCGCCCTCGAACGTCGCCTGGCCCCAGTCGAGTTCGGGGTCGCCCCACCACACCGTGGCGCCGGTGAAGTCGGGGTGGAACCGGTAGACGGCCTTCATCAGGAGCGTCTCGTCGTGCCGGGCAGGCCAGTACAGCGGGTTGAGCGTGACGCCCCCGTACAGCCAGCACGTCGTGTCGCGGGTGTAGAGCGTGTTCGGCAGGGGCGGCATCAAGTATTCGCGTACGCCGGTGGATTCGCGCACGAGCGCGACATAGCCGGAGCGGAACTCGTCCGGCAGATCCGCGGTGGCCAGGCCCCCGATGAGGTACTCGGCGAGCTGCCGGGGCTCCAGCGTCTCCAGGAAGGCGCGGGTGTCGTCGATGAGCCCGAGGCCGACCTCGTTCGCGGTGATCTTCCGGTCGAGGAGCCAGGTCCTTGCCTCGGGGATCGCCATGGTCTGGGCGAGCAGGTCGTGCAGCTCTACGACCTCGACACCGCGCTGCTGCAGCTTGATGACGAAGTCGGCGTGGTCGCGCTGGGCGTTCTCCACCCACATGACGTCGTCGAAGAGCAGGTCGTCCGCGTTGGTGGGGGTCAGCCTGCGGTGCGCGAGTCCGGGCGCGCAGACCAGTACCTTGCGCAGCCTGCCGACCTCGGAGTGGACACCGAACGTCGGTGCGGCGGGGGTGTCGTGGCTGGTCACGGTGCGCCTTTCGGTCGGTGGCAACAAGAGTCGGTGGCAACAAGAGGGGCAGAGGCCGGTCGGGGAAGCTGGTCGGGGAGGCCGGTCAGAGCTCGATCCAGCCGACCGCGAGAGCGATCACGCCCACGACGGCGCCCGCGATCGAGACGGCGCAGATCACGGCCTCGCGAGGGGAGAACAGGCGCCGGTGCTGTTCCCGCCGGGCCTTGATGAAGAGGAGCGTCGCGGGCGCGTAGATGATGAAGGAGACCAGGACGAACTTGAGTCCGGCCGCGAACAGCAGGAACGCCATGTACAGCGTGGCGATCACCGCGATCACGAGTTCCTTGCGGGTGCTCTGCCCGGCGACGTCCTCGCTGCCGGGCCCGGTGGCGATCTTGACGGCGAAGCCGGCCGCGAGCAGGAACGGGATGAGGCTCAGCGCGCTGGTCAGGTCGAGCGCGAAGTTGAACGCGTCGTCGGAGAACATCGTGACGACCAGGACGACCTGGCTCAGCGCGGTCGTCATCAGGAGCGCGGGGACCGGCACGTCCTCCGATGTGGCCTTGCGCAGGAAGCGGGGCATGTCGTCGTCCTTCGCGGCGACGAAGAGCACTTCCGCCGCCATCAGCGTCCAGGCGAGGTAGGCGCCGAGCACGGAGACGATGAGTCCGACGCTGACGAAGACCTTGCCCCAGGTGCCGACCGCCTCCTCCAGGACCCCCGCCATGGAGGGCTGGCGCAGCTCGGCGATCTCGGCCATCGGCATGATCCCGTACGACACGATGGTGACGGAGGCGAAGACGGCGAAGACGCTGAGGAAGCCCAGGATCGTGGCCCGGCCGACGTCCTCGCGGCGCTTGGCGTGCCGGGAGTAGACGCTCGCGCCCTCGACACCGAGGAAGACGAAGACGGTGGCCAGCATGGTGCCGCGCACCTGGTTGAAGAGCGATCCCGCGTAGTCCGCGCCGCCGAAGTTGTCCGCGAACACGGACGCCTTGAAGAAGAAGAGCGCCAGGATCACGAAGACGAGGATGGGCACGATCTTGGCGACGGTGACGATCCTGTTGATCGCCGCCGCCTCCTTGACCCCGCGGCGGATCAGCAGGAAGAACGCCCACAGGCCGAACGAGGAGAGGACGACGGCGAGCAGGGTGTCGCCGTCGCCGAGGCTCGGCCAGATGGCGCCGATGGTCGACATGATGAGGACCCAGTAGGTGACGTTGCCGACGCACGCGCTGGCCCAGTACCCGAAGGCGGAGAAGAAGCCGAGGTACTCGCCGAACCCGGCCTTCGCGTAGGCGTAGACACCGGCGTCCAGATCCGGTCTGCGGACGGCGAGGGCCTGGAAGACGAAGGCGAGCATCAGCATGCCCGCACCGGCGATGGCCCAGGCGATCAACGCGCCCGCGACACCGGTCTCCTGGGCGAACCGACTGGGCAGCGAGAACACGCCCGCGCCGACCATGGAGCCGACGACCATCATGGTCAGCGTCGCGAGCGTCAGCTTGACGGCAGGCGATGCTCCGGCGGTGGTTCCGTCACTCGTCTCAGCGTGGCTCATGGGCTCCTCGTCAGCTCCCGTCAGGGCCGGCGCCGAGGGACGACTGACCACCCTGTGCGGGAATCTATCCCTAGTGGGTCGAGTTGTCCTGATATGAAATCGCAGGCTGACGGTGTTCGCGATTCGACAAGTTCGTGAATCGGCATGTTCGTGATGCGGCATGTTCGTGATGCGGCAAGGCCCGGAGGAAGCACAGTGCACGGTGAGTACAAGGTCCCGGGCGGCAAGCTCGTCGTCGTGGACCTGGAGGTCGAGGACGGCGTGCTGCGGCACGTGCGGGTGGCGGGGGACTTCTTCCTCGAACCTGACGAGGCGTTCGACGCCTTGAGCCACGCTCTCGAGGGCGCCCCCGTAGACACCGACGCGGCGGGCCTCGCCGCCCGCATCGACGCGGCACTCCCCGCGGGCACGGTGATGTACGGCCTGACGTCGGACGGCGTGGGCGTCGCGGTGCGCCGCGCCCTCGCGCACGCCACCGACTGGACCGACTACGACTGGCAGCTGATCCACGAGGCCCCGCAGTCCCCCGCCCTGCTCATGGCCCTGGACGAGGTGCTCACCGAGGAGGTCGCCGCGGGGCGCCGCCCGCCGACACTGCGCGTGTGGGAGTGGGAGTCCCCGGCGGTCGTCATCGGCAGCTTCCAGTCGCTGCGCAACGAAGTGGACCAGGAGGGCGCCGAGCGGCACGGCGTCCAGGTGGTGCGCCGGATCAGTGGCGGCGGCGCCATGTTCTGCGAGCCCGGCAACGCCATCACGTACTCGCTCTCGGTCCCGGACTCCCTCGTGCAGGGCCTCTCCTTCGCCGACAGTTACGCCTATCTGGACGACTGGGTGCTCGACGCCCTGGGCGACATGGGCATCAAGGCCTGGTACCAACCGCTCAACGACATCGCCACCGACGCCGGCAAGGTCGCGGGCGCCGCCCAGAAGCGGGTCGCCGGCGGGCACGGCGCCGTGCTGCACCACGTGACGATGTCGTACGACATCGACGCGGAGAAGATGGTCGATGTGCTCCGCATCGGCCGCGAGAAGCTCTCGGACAAGGGCACGAAGAGCGCGAAGAAGCGCGTCGACCCGCTGCGCCGCCAGACGGGCCTCCCGCGCGAGGCCGTGATCGAGCGGATGCTCGACTCCTTCCGCACGCGGTACGGCCTGACGCTGGGCAAGGCCACGGACGAGGAGATGGCCAGGGCGCGGGAACTGGCCCGCACGAAGTTCAGCTCGCCGGAGTGGACGGCGCGGGTGCCGTAGGCCTGGATGGGTTCGCCTCGTCCGCCGGCTCACGCTGCCAGGCGGTCGTGCCGATGCGGCCGGTGTTGCCGAGGTCGATCCGGCCCTCCGGGGTCACCGTCCCTGGGCGGGTGCCCGGCGCCGGGGTGACCTTCAGATAGGTGCCGCTGACGGCGGTCGTGGTCGTGTCGGTGACGGTGTTGCGCCAGACGAGGACGGTGTAGGCCGCCTCGCCCTGCTTGAGCGGGACGGGGTGCGGCCCGGGGTCGTCCATCTGTGTGACGGGCTCGGGCCCTTCGAGGATCTGTACGTCGAGGGGTTCGCGGTGCTCGTCGAGGACCCGCAGCTTCGGATAGCCGTTCAGGCGGTAGGTGCGTTTGCCGCAGTTGGTCAGGGTCACGCTCATCGCGCGCAGGCCCATGGCGGAGTCGACCATGCCCGCCTCGATACGGACGCCGGACGCGGGGCAGGAGGGCGAGGGCGCGTCGGACACCTCCGGCGGCCCCGTCTCGACGGGAATCCCCGTCGGCGAGTCAGGACCGGGCGATGCGGACACACTGTCCGGCCAACCGTCCCCCGCAGCGGACCGACCCCCCTCAGCAGACGCCGTACGCCCGGGGTCCGTCTCCCGCTCCAACTCCTCCGAGAGTCCGCAGCCGGTGGCGAGCAGGGCTACGGCCGAGAGGACGGCGACGTGTCTGAACCGGGCGAGGGGCCTGAACCGGGCGAGGGGCCTGAACGGTATGACGGTCACGCGGAGATCATGCCATGGCCAGAGTTTCCCCCTATCTGACGCTATGTGATCCCTGTCGCGCACTCCAGGGCCGTACGGTCACCGCCGGCGACGGCGGTGCGCCCGGTCTAGGCCTCGGAGCCCGCGCGCCTGCCCACCGCCATCAGCCCCACGTAGACGACCAGTGCCGAAGCGAGGCCGATCGCCCACCCGTAGTCCGCGAGCGGCCTCAGTGCAGGGATCAGCCCGTCCTCGGGGAACGGCCCCTTGCCCGGCGCCGAGTGCGACCCGCCCACGGCGAGCACACCCCCGACCGCGAAGGCCGCGACGGCCCTCAGATTCCACCCGCCGGTGTACCAGTAGCGTCCTTCGGGGCGGTACAGATCCGCGAGGTCGAGGGCCGTCCGCCGCACCACCCAGTAGTCGGCGATCAGGATGCCCGCGACCGTGCCGAGCAGTCCGCCCACGACGCCCAGCCAGACGAAGATGTAGAGCTCGGGCGTCTCGATCAGCTTCCACGGGAAGATGACCACGCCCACGACACCGGTGATCAGCGCGCCTGTACGGAAGTTGATGAGCTTCGGGGCGAGGTTCGCGAGGTCGTACGCGGGTGAGACCACGTTCGCCGCGATGTTCACCGAGACCGTGGCGACCAGGACGGTCACCAGCGCGTAGAGGAGCCCGAAGACGTTGTCGGCCTTGGCGGCCAGGTCGACGGGCTCCCAGATCGGCTCCCCGTACACCGCTTGTGAACCGGAGGTGACCAGCACGGACAGGAGCGCGAAGGCGGTCATGGTGGTCGGAAGGCCGAGCGTCTGCCCCCACACCTGCGCCCGCTGGCCCTTCCCGAACCGGGTGAAGTCGGGGATGTTCAGGGACAGCGTGGACCAGAAGCCGATCATGCCCATAAGGGCGGGGAAGAACACCGGCCAGAAGTCGGCGCCCCAGCCCAGCGTGGACGGCTGGTCGAGCAGCGGGCCGAAGCCGCCCGCCTTGTCGGCGATCCACACGAGCAGCACGACGGCGCCCACGAGCACGAAGGGCGCCGCCCAGTTCTCGAAGCGCCGCAGCGCCTCCATCCCCCGGTGGATGATGGCCAGTTGGAGGGCCCAGAAGAGCACGAAACAGAGCCACAGCGGCCACGGATGGCCGCCGATCTGCGACTCGTCGCTCCACGCTCCGGCGAACGCCTTGTTGAGCAGGACGTAGATCCCCTGGCCGCCGATCCAGGTCTGGATGCCGAACCAGCCGCAGGCCACGGCCGCCCGGATCAGTGCGGGCAGGTTCGCGCCGCGCAGGCCGAAGGAGGCGCGGGCCAGGACGGGGAACGGGATGCCGTACTTCGGGCCCGCGTGCCCCGTCAGGAGCATCGGGATGAGCACGATCACATTGGCCGCCGCGATGGTGAAGACGGCTTGGCGCCAGTCCATGCCGAGCGCGACCAGGCCCGAAGCGAGCGTCCAGGAGGGGATGTTGTGGGCCATGCCGACCCACAGGGCGGCGAAGTTGTAGGTGCTCCAGTGGCGTTCGGCGAGGGGGATCGGCCTGAGGTCGTCGTTGGCGAAGCGGCTGTGCTCCGGAAAGGCGCCGGGGAGCAGTTCGACGCGGCCGTCGGCGGCGACGCGCTGGGATGTCGCGCCGGGCTCAGCACCGGGCTCGGCGGCAGGCGGCCCCGTGGGGACGGTGCCGGTCATGAGACGGGCAAATCAGTCCGCGGCATCTGCGGCGCACGTCCGAAATCCATTCCCAGGCTCCTTACTCGGGACAACGCGGGTCAACGCGGGTCAACTCAGCTCAGGTGCTGGTGTTGGTGTTGGTGCTGGTACCGGTAGGTGCTGGAGAGCATTCAGATCTGGCTTCTTCGCCAGTTTCCCCGACCGGCGACGCCGACAATCCTGCTCCCGGCCGGCCGGATCGCGCCAGCGGCGTACCCCAACTACCTTGGTCCGCATGATCAATCGCGGTTCGCCGCGGCCATCGGGCGTTGGCATTGGCATCGGCGTCGGCGTCGGCGTTGGCATTGGTGTCGGAGTTGGGGAGGAAGATTCGTGAGCCACGGGAGCCCGCAGCCCGTTCGCCGCCATCCGGACAACGACGACGGGGCCTCGCTTCCTCGCCAGGCGCAGCAACCACCGCAGAGCGGCCAGAGCGGCCAGAACGGCCAGAGCGGCCCCATGGTCGTGTGCGGTGACGACGCGCTCGCCGAGCGTCTCGCCGCCGAGCTGCGCTCGGTATACCGCGAGCGGGTGACGGTCGTCGTCCCCTCCGCGCTGTCGGTCGACGGTCCGCGGTCCGGGTCGGCCGGACGGGCGCGGGCCGTCGCCCTCCTGGGCCGGATGCAGGCCGTCATGGCACGCGCGGCCGGTGCGCCCGCGGGCGGCGGGGACAGCGGGGACGGGGACGGCGTGACACTGCCCGAGGCCCCTCGGGTCCTCGAGGCACCGGAGCCCGACGAGGCGGCCCTCATCGAGGCGGGCGTCCAAGAGGCTGCCGCACTGGCGCTGGTGTACGACGACGATGAGACCAACATCCACGCCGCGCTCGTCGCCCGCCGCCTCAACCCCCGGCTGCGGATCGTGATCCGGCTCTACAACCGCAAGCTGGGCCAGCACTTGGAGGAGCTCCTCGACCAGGCCGCCGCGGTCGCATCCCCCGGCCTTGATCCGGCAGAGGTGAACGCCTCCACCACCGTCCTCTCCGACGCCGACACCGCTGCCCCCGCTCTGGCGGCCACCGCCGTCGCCGGCACCAGCAAGGTCGTCCAGGCCGACGGACTGCTCCTGCGCGCCGTGGAGCGGGACCCGCCGCGCCGCGGAGGGGTCGCCGACCCCGGCCTGTGCACACTCGCCCTGCTCTCGTCGACCACCAACGACCCGGCGGGCACGGAGGGTTCGGACGACGGCGGCCAGGACGGACCCCTGCTGCTGCCCGACGACGGCACCGTCGCCTCCGCCACCGGCAGGGGCACCGTGGTCCTCAAGGCCG